>JBIKWV010000284.1:0-6100 GCA_044356135.1 Elainellaceae cyanobacterium | reverse complement strand
CTTGAGAGGGGATGCTACATCCCCATGTCTGAAGCCAGGGGCATTGCATCCCCTCTCAAACTCTCCCCTTCGGTAACAGCGGACTGTAGCCAGTTTCCAGGGTATTTGGGGAGCAGTATTTTTCGGCCTGCCAGCGTTGATGATCCAGAGTACCGTGTCATTTTTAAGTTCGATCGCCTGAGCAATCTACGCCAGTGGGAGAAATCCGAGGAGCGACAAAGCTGGTTTGCGCGGGCAGAAGCACTAACGGAGCGTACGCCCAACATTCAGGTTCTGACCGGGTTAGAAACCTGGTTTACATTGCCGGGGCAAGCTGCGATTGTTCCCCCTCCCCGCTACAAAATGGTGCTGGTCACCTGGCTGGCAGGTTTCCCGCTGATTACGCTGATTTCCACCGTGCTGCAAAATCAGCTATCCCCACTTCCAACCGTGGTGCGGGTCATGGTGGTGACTGCGATCGCCGTTCCCAGCATGACCTATTTGCTGATGCCGCAAATGACTCGACTGTTCGCCCATGGCAAGCCCCTGACCGCAGGAGCTTCTCATCGCGCCCAGTTTTTTGGGAAACCTGAAATAGCCGTGTAAAATCAAGTAGCTTAACGAATTTACCGTGCAACCTAGACTCACCCCGACTCAAATTTTCTCTACATTCGCTCAGTTTGAGCCTAACCGCTTTAGCCGTTGGGTGGTCAATGGCGAGCTGCGCCGAAATGTCCAGCGGGTAGAAACAGAAATTCAGGCGGATTCAGAGGATTTTTGGGTACTGCACTGGCATCAGCAATCGCAGCACCAGAACCAACTGGCCATAGGACACCTGGCGGCCTACGTACAGGAACCGTGCTACTGGGCCGCGTACCGTATCACTACCCGTCCAGGCGACTGTGAACTGCCCGATCGCTTTCAGATGGCGATCGCCACTCTGCCCAAAGTCCTCGAAGGGTATCGCCCCGATCAGGGGGCCAGCCTGAAGACCTATGCACTGCTGAGCTTTAGCAACACCATTCGCGATCGCCTGCGCCACCAGCAGGAATCCAACCGCCGCACCGATTGGGGGCTGTTGCGGAAAGTGAGCCAGAAGTGTTTGACGGAGGCACTCACCGCAGCCGGATTACCCGAAGAGACGATCAGCCGCTATCGCCTGGTCTGGACGGGGTTCAAGCGATTTTATCAGCCCAGCACAACGGCTACCCGTCAGCTTGCGACCCCCGATGCCCAAACCTGGACGACGATCGCCGAGTTCTACCGCCAGCAGCGGTCAGAAACAGTCGAACCCGCAGTGATTGAAAGCTGGCTCAAGGTTTGCGCCAGACAAATTCGCGCCTACCTCTCACCGCCCGTTACGTCGCTGAATTTGCAGAAGTTTGAGGATGGTGCAGGAGAATTGCAGGATGATCTGCCCGACCAGGCCGATTCTCCAATGGAGTCTCTGATTTCCCAGGAGGAGGTGCAATCCCGTCAGGTTCAGAAAATGCAGGTCAAAGAAGTACTGGCAACGGCGCTGGAAACCCTCGACCCGCAGGTGCAAACACTGCTCAGGCTCTACTACCAGCAAATGCTGACGCAGCAGCAAATTGCACTGCAGCTTGAGATGAAGCAGTACACCGTCTCACGCAGACTGAGCAGCGCCAAGGAAGCCTTACTCAAGGCGCTCGCTCGCTGGAGCCAGACCACGCTGCATATTTCGCTGACTTCGCCCGCAATGCAACAGATGAGCCTCGTTCTCGAAGAATGGCTCCAGACCCATTATCAGGAGGAACCCTGACCGGGGCATTATGACTTTGACGTTTGATACAGCGATACGATTACAAATTCCAGAGAACCTCCAGAGTGAGATCTGGCAGCGATGTCAGACAGTACAAGGCGATCGCTGGCAGGCGTATCTCAACCAGATCTGCTATGAAACCGTTCGACAATGGCTCACTGAGAAATTTGGCAATGTAGCCAGACCCGTTGAACCCGTTGAATCTCTGGCATTCTGGGAAATGGTCAACGGTTTTGCACTAGCGCTGGCGGAAACCCGAATTGTCGTGATTCCTGCGGAGGCGATCGATCGGCTGGAATTGCGAGTGCCGCAGGAGTGGGTGGATATTGCCATCTGGATTGGAGACTATTACCTGGTGCTAGAAGTTGATACAGACGATCAATGGATAGAAATCTGGGGATACACGACTCACGAACAGCTTAAAACGGTCGGCGTGTATGATGCAGATGATCGCTCATATTCAATTAACAGTGATGCACTCATTACCGATATCAACGTCCTCTGGGCAATGTTAGAGTTTGGTTCGGAGGTCACACGGGCGGGCGTTTCAGACCTTTCAACGCTCACAGAAGCTCAGGCTGAAAATCTCACGACTCGGCTGTCACAAACTGCCATTCCCAGGTTAGAAATTCCGTTCGGGATGTGGGGGTCGCTGATTGTGAATCCTCAGTGGCGACAGCAGCTCGGTCAGTCACGACAATCGGTTTCACCCGCACTCTCTACTAATCTCAGCCGCTGGCTGCAAAACCAGTTTGAGGCGGGGTGGCAGGCGATCGAGAATTTGGTAAATACTCCCACCGCAGCGTTTAGCTTTCGGCAGGATGAAGTCACTGGGACGGTTGAGCGGGCCAAACAACTGGCTTTGACGCCCGAAATAACGGTTTTACTGGTCGTTCGATTGACGCCGGATGATGGTCGGGTTGCAGTGCAGGCAGGCGTTTTGTCTGCGATCGCCCCCTTACTGCCAGCCGATCTCACCCTGAGTTTGCTCAGCGACACAGGGGAGGTTCTACAATCGGTGCAGGCACGCCAGCAGGACAACTCGATTCAGCTCAGACGGTTTCGCTGTTCCGCAGGCACCGTTTTTCGTCTACAGATTGCGTCAGAAGATGGAGCAGCGATCGCTGAAGAGGAATTTGTCGTTTAGCATCTCAAACATCTGCTGTGGTGGTTCAACACGATGAGTCAGATGGTTGTTCTCAACTTTACCCAGGGGAGTGTGGCGCAGGGTTATCCTTCGGTGATCGCCCAACTCTGGCAGGCTGACTCGGCCACTCCCATGCAATTTCTGGGCAGTCTCCCGCCTGCGCCCGAACTCGAATGCCTCTACCAGCGATGGCAGCGGCTCTATGAGGCGCTGTATGCCTACCGGGGATGGCAGTCCCGCTCGGCTGCGGTACGGACGATCGAAATTGATGACGATGAGGACACGATCACCCACATTTCAGAAGCGGAGTTTCACGACTGTGGACGCGAGGTGCAACGGGCAATCAACACCTGGTTGAGTGCAGCATCGTTTGCAACGATCGATCGCCAGCTCCGGACTCACCTGACGCCGACTGATGAGATTCGCTGTATTTTTACCGCAGTTGGTCGCCCCCTATTGCGGTTGCCCTGGCATCTCTGGCAGTTTTTTGAGGACTATCCTCAAGCGGAGCTGGCGCTGAGTTTGCCGGAGTATGCCCGTGCCGCCAAAATTCCGATCGCCAATCGTTCCAAAGTGAATATCCTGGCCATTCTGGGTGACCAGCAGGGAATTGACGTGGAGCGCGATCGCCAGCTTCTAGAAGCTATTCCTGAGACGAATTTGAAGCTGCTGATTCAACCGGACATCCAGCAGATGACTGACCAACTGTGGCAGCAGCGCTGGGATGTGCTGTTTTTTGCAGGCCACAGTTCCAGCCAGGGTGAAGGACGAATTCGAGTGAATGCCACCACCAGTCTGACCATTGAGCAATTGCGCTATGCACTGAGGCAGGCGATCGCCGCTGGCCTGAAGCTGGCCATTTTCAACTCTTGTGATGGGTTAAAACTGGCGTGGGATCTGGCCGACCTGCACATTCCGCAGGTGATTGTGATGCGGGAACCCGTGCCTGACCGCGTAGCTCAGGAGTTTCTCAAGTCGTTTCTGGTGGCTTTTTCCAATGGGCGATCGCTCTACGCCTCAGTGCGGCGGGCACGCGAGCAATTGCAGTCCCTTGAAATCGATTTTCCAGGGGCAACCTGGCTGCCTGTTCTCTGCCAAAATCCGGCTGAGCTACCGCAGCGCTGGGGCGACTGGACGGGGAAGGGAGTCGAACAGGTCAGCCCTGGGGACACTCAGCAAACTGGAAAAATTCAACCGCTGCCGGGGCGATCGCTGTCTCTACGTTCACTGCTGGTAGGGAGTTTACTGATTACGGGGTGCCTGCTGGGGGTGCGATCGCTCGGACTGTTTCAGCCTGCGGAACTGTGGGCTTTCGATCGGCTGATGACGCTGCGACCCAGAGAAGTCCCCGACGATCGATTTCTGATTGTGACCATTGACGAAGCCGATATTCAGGCGCAGAACGCCAGCGATCGCCGGGGTTCCCTTTCCGATACCGCTTTCGATCAAGCGCTGGATAAACTTGAACCCGCACGGGCGATCGGTCTGGATATTTACCGGGATTTTGCCGTCAATTCAGATTTACCGCAGCTTGCCAGACGACTGCGGAGCGATCGCCGATTATTTTTCGTTTGTAAGAGTCCGAGTGGCACTGAAGATCCCATCGGCATCGCACCACCACCGGAGGTTCCGGGCGATCGTGTCGGCTTCAGCGACTTTGTCGTCGATGCAGACGGAATTGTGCGGCGACACCTGATGCTGATGTCGCCCAATCTATCCGCTTCCTGTACAGCGCCCTATGCCTTTCATATGCGGCTGGTCTTTCACTATCTGGATTCACTGAAAATCTCTGGACGATTCAACGCAGAGGGTAATCTACAGTTCCAAGATCTGACGCTGCATCGTTTGCAGGATTACACGGGCGGCTATCACAATATCGATACTCGCGGCAACCAGATTCTGCTCAATTATCGGTCACTCCCCACACCGCAGGCGATCGCCCCCACCGTCTCATTAGCGCAACTGCTTAAAGGCGAGGTGAGTCCCGCTCAAATTAAAGACAGGATTGTGTTGATTGGCGTTACCGCAGTGGGAGGTCAGGATAGTTGGTTTACACCCTATGGAAATACGCGATCGCAGCAGGTCTCCGGAGTCTTTCTGCAAGCACAGATGGCCAGTCAGGTTCTCAGTGCGGTGCTCGATCGACGGCCACTGCTGCATGTCTGGCCGCAGTGGGCAGAAGGGGGGTGGATCTGGGTCTGGACTTTCACAGGAGGTGTTTGTGTTTGGCGGGTGCGTTCTCGATGGTATCGGAGCACCGTTCTACTTTTCATTCTGGGTGGCTTAACCGGAATCAGCGTATTTCTACTTGTAAAAGGAGTGTGGGTTCCAATTTTCTTGACGAGCGCGGGCGTTCTAGCGGTGAGTGGTGCGGTATTGTACGGAGACAGGAACCTGCAAAGGTCTTAAAGCTGATGTTCGTTGCATGAAGTAGTGAGATGCGTATGAATCGATTTCAAGTGGGAGTGATTGCCTGTCTCAGCACACTTGCTGTCGCTCTGCCTGCTGGGGCAACTTCCCAACCAACCGACCTCATCTTTAACGCCCCACCGCCACCTACCGACCAGGGGGCACCGGGGGGGCGATCGCAGGGAGGCGCAAGTCGCGGTGACTGCAAACAGTACCAGCAATTGACCGCACTGGTTCCCCGCACTCAGGGGCGCGTCTGGGCATTGACCGCCAACGAACACCCGACGTTCTGGTTTTACCTGCCCAGTGCTTTAACCGCTCAGGCCACCGTTGAATTTGCCTTGCAGGACGCAACGGACGAGGAAATTTACCGCACCCAGTTCACCGCCACTGATACCCAGCCCGGCCTGATTCACCTGACGATTCCGAATACTGCCCCGGTGATCGCCCCCAACAAACCTTACCTCTGGACGCTGACGATTTCCTGCAATCCAGCGCGACCCTCGGATTCCGTCTTTGTTCAGGGAACGATTCAGCGAGCCAGCCTGACGCCTGAGCAACAGCGTCAGATTACGACTGCCACCCCACAGGAGCGATCGCGCCTGTACGCCAGACTCGGCCTGTGGCACGACGCTTTGACCAGTTTGGGTGAGTTACGGCAGACCAATTCAACTCAGTCAATTGCAGATTGGAGCGCCTTGCTGCAACAGGGTGGACTGGGGGCAGTGTCGAATCAGCCTGTTTCGTCCTGCTGTACACTCAAGTAAATTAGACTTTATCGG
>JBIKWV010000283.1:0-6113 GCA_044356135.1 Elainellaceae cyanobacterium | reverse complement strand
AACGCTGGCGCTGCCAGCGTTTCAGAAAAAATCGGCGCGATTTAGTCAAAAGTCCAGTTACGAAAGTTATGCGGCGGAAGTTGAATTCGCCAGTTCCTCGAGGCGCTCCTGCTGATCTTGAGAGATACAGGACTGGATGACTGACTCCAGATCGCCCTCTAAAACAGTGTTCAGGGAGAAGTTTTGCCCCAAACGGTGGTCGGTCACCCGGTTGTCTTTGTAGTTATAGGTGCGAATCTTTTCGGAGCGTTCGCCACTGCCTACCTGCGATCGCCGCATTGAAGTCACCGCTTCCTGCTGTTCCCGCAGTTTGATTTCGTACAGCTTGGCCCGGAGAATCTGCATGGCGCGTTCCCGGTTCTGGAGCTGCGATCGCTCCTCTGTACAGAACACGCGAATCCCTGTTGGCCTGTGGATCAGGTCTACCGCTGTTTCCACCTTGTTGACGTTCTGTCCCCCTGCACCACCGGATCGGGCTGTCTTCAGTTCAATATCTTTAGGGTCGATGTGAACCTCCACGTCGTCCACCTCGGGCATTACCGCCACTGTTGCAGTGGAAGTATGCACCCGCCCACCCGCTTCCGTTGCAGGAACTCGCTGTACCCGGTGAACGCCTGCCTCGAACTTGAGCTTGCTATACACCTGGTCACCCGTCACCTCAAGGATGACCTCCTTGAAGCCGCCCATATCTCCCAGAGATTCACTCACCAGCTTGATGCGCCAACTCTGACTCTCGGCATAGCGGGTATACATGCGCAGAAGGTCGCCTGCCCAAATGCTGGCCTCATCGCCACCTGTACCCGCGCGGATCTCCAGCATGATGTTTTTGTCGTCGTTGGGATCACGTGGCAACAACAACACCTTGAGTCGGCGCTCCAGTTCCTCAATCCTGGACTCCAACTCGCCAACTTCCATCGCGGCCATCTCCCGCAATTCGGCATCGCCTCCGGCTTCCTTGAGAATCTGCCGCGCACCCACCAGGTCATTCTGAGCTTTTTTCCATTCGTCGTAGGCTTCCACAGTTTCTTCCAGCGAGGAACGGGCCTTTGCGACTCGCTGAAACTCGCCAGGATCCTTCGCCACGTCCGGATCAGCCAGCCGTCGCGTCAGTTCATGAAAGGTTTGCTCAACCGACTTGAGTTTGTCTAACAGATAAGCTTCAGCCATTGAAGGAGTCCAAATAGAGGGAGAACGAAAATGCAAAGCTGACCTGCAGCGGAGCCACAGCACCACCCAGGCCAGCAGTTAGCGAATTTCGCCCTACTTCTTGTCGCCGCTCTTCTTGCTACGGCTGTCAGACATTCCGTACTTCCGCAGGAAGCGTTCTACACGGCCTTCGGTGTCAATAATCTTCTGGGTTCCGGTGTAGAAGGGATGGTTGCCAGACCACACATCCACATGCAGTTCGGGCTTGGTCGATCCGACCGTCATCACTACTTCACCATTGCAGTACACCTTCGCTTCGGGGTACCACTTGGGATGAATATCAGACTTGGGCATGGTTCTTTCCTATCAATTCGAGAAATCGCGCTATTTCCAATTCTAACGGTGAAACACCAGGGTTCAGGCGGCACTTGGTAGCGATAAACTACCCAATTACCCAATACCTGATACCAATTACCAAACCTCTTAACGCTTGGAGTACTGAGGCGCTTTCCGAGCCTTGTGCAGACCGTACTTCTTCCGCTCCTTGGCACGGGGATCACGGGTCAAATAGCCTTCAATCTTCAGCGGCTTCCGGTTGTCGGGGTCAAGCTGGCAGAGGGCGCGAGCCACACCCATACGGATAGAGTCAGCCTGCCCAGTAAGCCCACCACCACGAGCATTCACCAGAATGTCGTACTCGTTTTCCAGACCCAGCGTCTCCAGGGGAGCCTTCGCTGCGGACAGGTAGGTGTGGTTGAACTGGAGGTACAGATCTCCAGGCTTACCGTTGATCGTAAGTTGGCCAGTACCGGGTACGAGGCGCACGCGGGCAACCGCAGACTTACGGCGACCCGTTCCCCAATACATGACTCGTCCTGCTTTATCGGTTGCTTGCATTAGTCTTCTCCAGGAATCGTTTGAATGGTTAAAATCTCAGGCTGCTGAGCGCTGTGGGGATGGGTTGGACCTGCATACACTTTAAGCTTGGTGAACAGTTGCCGTCCCAACGAGTTTTTAGGCAGCATCCCCTTAACAGCCTGCTCAACAATGCGCTCTGGCAGGCGAGCTTGCAATTTGGCAAAACTTTCAGTCTTCATTCCACCAGGACGACCAGAGTGGCGACGATAAACTTTCTGGTCACGCTTCTTTCCAGTTACATCTATCTTTTCGGCATTCACAACGATCACGAAGTCACCCGTGTCAAGGTGGGGGGTGTAGATGGGCTTGTTCTTACCCCGTAAAACACGAGCAATTTCACTGGCCAGTCGCCCTAATCGCTGGTCGGCGGCGTCCACGACATACCACTTGCGCTCGATGGCTTCTTGAGGAGGGAGGTAGGTTTTGTTCATGACAGGTTCAGTGATTTCAGATCAATTCAAAAGTTGGACAGGGTTGAAGGAGGCAGGTTGAATGGTCGGAATATCGGCAACAACTGGGAGGAAAAACTGCGGTTGACTATCAAACCAGAGATGAGGGGGAAACGGAAAATCGGGATAGCCCACTCGCAACAAGCACAATCCCTGGGGAGGCGCAGCATATTTTACATCGTCTCGCCGCTGCTCCTGCCAAAGGTTTGTGAACTCAGCGGGCGATCGCTCTCCCCGTCCCACCTCCACCAGCAGCCCCACCAGCAGCCGCACCATTCCGTACAGAAACCCGCTGGCCTGGATTTCAATTTGCAGGAATGAACCGCGACGGGTACACTCCACTGCCTGCACATCGACCCAGGAATGGGCGCGGCGAGAACCTGCTCGATGAAACGCTGCTAAATGATGTCGTCCCACCATTGGTTCCAGTGCCGCCTGCATTAGAGCCTCATCCAACGGAGCATGGTAGTAATGCCAGGTGTAGGGGCGCACAAACAGGTTGGGTCGGGCATCGGTGTAGAGCGTGTAGCGGTAACGCCGCCATGCCGCCGAAAACCGGGCGTGCCAGTGTTTTTCAACGGGGGCGGAGGCTCGAATTAGCACGTCGTTGGGTAAACGGCTATTCAATATATCAGCCCAGCGATGGGAGGGAATTCGAGTCACGGCATCAAAATGAGCTACCTGAGCCGCCGCATGAACCCCGGCATCGGTTCGACCGGAGCCGTGCAACACCACGGGATGCCCCAGCACTGATGCAAGCGCCTGCTCTACCTCCTCCTGCACCGTCCGTTGACAATGCTGTCGCTGCCAGCCATGAAAGTGAGTGCCCAGGTATTGAATCACCAGGGCAACTCGTTGCGATTCGGGCGCTACCGTGGCATCGCCCATCTCAACTCGTTCTGGCAGTACTACAGGCATTCCACTCCTCAAGTCAGCTCAATGATGGCCATATCGGAGTTATCACCGCGCCGACTAACCGTGCGAGTGATACGGGTATAGCCACCATTGCGGTTGCCATAGCGCTCTGGAGCCTGCTCAAACAGCGCATGCACGAGCTGCTTGTCGTAGATATAGCCCAACGCCTGACGGCGAGCCGCCAGAGAGCCATCCTTGGCAAGCGTGATCATTCGCTCCACTTCAGAGCGCACCGCTTTGGCTCGCACCTGGGTTGTGGTGATTTTACCGTGGCGGATCAGTTCGGTAGTCAGCGATCGCAGCAGGGCGCGACGCTGGTCAGCAGGTTTGCCCAACATGGGGACTCGACAACGGTGACGCATAATCGTTCAGATGAAAACAACGTTCGACAGTAAGACAGGACATCCAGACACAATAATGGGGTGATCTGGACATCAAAGCTCAGAGTCACCCCACAAAACCGTTAGGTGGTTTTTGCAGCCTTGTCGTGGGGTAGAGTAATCCCCAACCGTACTTGCAGAGCCTCAATCACTTCCTCAGCAGACTTTGCTCCAAAGTTCTTGATCTCCAGCAGATCCTCCTGGGTATAATCCAGCAGGTCAGCAACGCTATTGATCTGCGCCCGCTTCAAGCAGTTGTAGGCGCGAACCGACAGTTGCAGTTCTTCAATGGGGATCTGGTTGTGGGGATCTTCCTCGTCGGGGAAGATGTTCCGCATTTCCTCAATGGTGATGTCCTTCAGCGGAGTGAAGAGATCAACGAGAATACTCGCCGCCTGACTCAGAGCATCTTGAGGGGTAATGCTACCGTTAGTCCAGATCTCCATGATCAACCGATCCTTCTCCAGCGAACCACCCACACGGGCATCCTCAATGGAGTAGTTCACCTTCCGCACGGGCATGAACACCGAGTCAATTTGCAGAAAATCCAATGCCCCGTCATCTCTGCCCCGTTCAAAAGAACGATAACCAATTCCCTTTTCAATCCGAAACTCCATTTCCAGCGTGTGGCCTGCGGAAACGGTAGCAATGTACTGGTTCTCGTCAATAATTTCGACCTCGGAGGGCAGATCGAAATAGGAGGTGGTTACCGTTGCGGGGCCTTCTACCCGTGCCCGACCAATCAACGTCTGGGAGGAGTAGCTTTTCAAAACTACTTCCTTCATCCGCAGCAGAATATCCAGCACATCTTCCTTCACGCCGGGAACCGTCATGAATTCGTGCGTAACGCCAGCAATCCGTATAGCCGTGATTGCCGCCCCCTCCAGATTGGACAGTAAAACCCGACGGAGGGCATTCCCTACCGTCGTTCCCTGACCCCGCTCCAGCGGCTCAAAGATAAACTTGCTGTAAAGGCTCCGGTCGTTCCCGGTTTCATTCTCTACACACTCAACCTTGAAATGCGCCATACGCCAACCTACCTTCTCCTTAACCCCAAAGCCCATTCAGCACTGCTGCACTCAACCCCTTTTCGCACTGACTGGCCGATGAATTCACCGACCAGCAGCTTAGATATCTTTTAAACGCGACGACGCTTGGGCGGACGGCAACCATTATGGGGGATGGGGGTGACATCCCGAATCAGGGTGATTTCCAACCCGGCACCTTGAAGCGCACGAATCGCGGTTTCTCGTCCCGAACCAGGGCCACTGACCATGACTTCAATCTGCCGCATGCCCTGATCCATTGCGCGCCGAGCTGCATTCTCAGCAGCAGTCTGAGCCGCAAATGGAGTCCCCTTCTTCGCTCCCTTGAATCCACTGGAACCCGCCGAAGCCCACGAAATCGCCTCACCATTGGCATCACTGATCGTGATGATGGTGTTGTTGAAGGTGGACTGAATATGAGCAACCCCATTGGGCACGTTGCGCTTCTGCTTTTTGGGTCCAGTTTTTTTTGTTGGTTGTCGCGCCATGTCTTGCTACGCCTGTTTTCAAAAGGTGATCGTGTCGCCAAAAAATTATTTCTTGCTGGGTGCTTTCTTCTTACCAGCAACCGTGCGGCGACCCCCACGGCGGGTACGAGCGTTGGTGCGGGTACGCTGTCCCCGGACCGGCAATCCTAAGCGATGTCGCCGCCCACGATAGGTGCCGATGTCCATCAGTCGCTTGATGTTCATCGACTCCAGTCGCCTGAGGTCACCCTCAACCTCGTAATTGGTCTCAACAGCCTCACGCAGAGCAGCAACGTCGGCGTCACTCAACTCTTTCACGCGAGTATCGGGGTTGACCCCGGTAGACTTGAGAATCTCTTTTGACCGGGTCAGGCCAATTCCATAAATGTAGGTCAGACCAATTTCGACGCGCTTATCGCGTGGAAGGTCCACTCCGGCAATTCGTGCCACGCTCCGCTCTCCTAAATATCGCTCTCAGCTAACTCAGCTCGTTCACTCAAACCAACCAACGGAAACCGCTTGAAGGGGCGTTACCCATTGGATAAACTCACTCTAACCCTGGCGCTGTTTGTGCTTCGGGTTTTGACAGATCACCATCACTCTGCCGCGTCGTCGAATCACGCGGCACTTTTCACAAATCTTTTTGACGGATGCCCGGACTTTCATTGTCCCTACTACTTCTGCGGTACTACAAACCTAATATCTTATCAATTCTGATAACATTCGTCAAACAATTTTTATGGGGCAATTTAAGGAATTCAAATTGCCAGTTAGATTAAGTCAAGGCTATTT
>JBIKWV010000282.1:0-6127 GCA_044356135.1 Elainellaceae cyanobacterium | reverse complement strand
CGCGGCTAAGCCGCGCCTCTCTCAAAAACAATTCGGTTTTATTTAATTTTCGATCCTTAGTCAAAAATCCAGAACATTACGTGTGGGACTACAGTCGCTCCACCGACAGGTGCCAATCATCCAACCGGAAGGTCACGCCAGCGCTACTGGTGGACTGTTGCACCTTGACGACGTAGTTACCTGCGGGCAGAATTGTTGCTGATGATCGCTCAACCGCATGGCTCTCCCACGAAGATGAAGTCTCATTGCCGTTATTCGTGCTGTCAAAAGCAAAATCAAAGCCCACAGCGGGTTGTGCTTCTACATTGTTAATCAGAATCCGAATGCGACAGTAGTTGGACACCGCTCCACCACCCGAACAGGCCGACTCGGCAATGAACCGCGCCCGCAATACTGCACGGGTGCCTGCAGGGATGTTAATCGTGGTAGCTGCCCCTGGTACATCCACAAAGTTAACTGAACTGGTGGTCGTCACGGTACCACCCCGCACCATACGGACAGAACCAGTGGGATTCGTGACGGTGGTCACCTGGGCACTGGCGGGTAGAACACTAATCGCCGATGGCACCACCGATGCAAGCAGCATTGCCGCTAATGTGAGACCAGAAAACCGCTGAGATTTCTTTGTTTGCATATGCTTTGACTCTTGAATGAATGCTTGAGGCCACAATCGCTCAATTGAGTAGCCCGGTGAAGAGCATTGAAACTGAAATCCTGTTGCGTGTGCTGAAGGATTACGCGATACCGGAGCGTCGAATCTTCGTCAGCCACACCAGATCAACAAAATGAAAACGCAATGCAATCCCTGACAAAAAGTTTGGGTCTGACTCAGATGAGCCGATTGGGTAATTGAAAGAGTAATCGTTCGGACGCAGTTGAGGTACTTTTTTTACCTGCTGTTATCTATTCTTTACGCAATGAGATATACCAGCACCTCTCCCCCTTACAGCAAATGGAGCTGATTGCCTCACCCAGCAGCACTCCAGGGCGATCGGCAAAGCGTAGTCCTCGTTACAATAATCAACCAAATTTAGTCGATTGAAAAATTAAAGGCTGTTCGTCTCATCTCGTTCAGTCCACACCATGTCCAGCGTCGTTTTAATGAATCCGGCGATCGGAATCGCCACCAGTAGCCCTAATAACCCTGCAATTCTTGTGCCCAGGAGTAGTGCCACCAGTACCCACACCGGATTGAGGCCGGTAAAGCGCCCCAGCAATCGAGGCGCAATGATGTTTTCAATTGCCTGTTCCACCAGCAGCCCCACTGCCAGCACCTTAATTCCCAACCAGACATCGGTCAAAGCCACCAGAGAACTCACCAGCATTACTGTGAGCGGTGCGCCCAAAGGGATTAATGTCATCAGTCCGACAATGAAGCCAAACAACAGGCTGAAAGGAACTTGCAGCACCAGAAACACCAGCATCAGCGCCAGCCCGATCAGCACCGCCAGCGATGCCTGGCCGCTGAAATAGTTGTGAAAATTTTGCCGCAGGTTGTGGCGCAGGCGAGTCCCCCAGTCTTCAGGGAGCCAGCGAAAGATGCCGTCCCAGAGGCGATCGCCATACAGCAGCAGATAGAACGTCAGCACCACCATGAAGATGAAATCTACCGCGCCCCCAGCCAGCCCCAGCCCCAACCCCACAATCTGACCACTGGCAGCCTGCACTTGCGCAGCAAAATTCTCCTGCACCTGTCTCACCAGAATGAAAAAGTTCAGCGGCAGGCGACGCTCATCCACCCACTGTTGGAAGGTATTGATTTGATCATTTCCCGATAACACCCACTCCGGTAGACGACGAACTAACCCGTTCACCTGGTCCACCAGCACCGGAATCAGTGTCACCCCCAGAATCAGAATCCCTGCCACCGATAGCATCAGTACCAGAAACACGGCATGGGAGCGGGAGAAGCCCCAACGCTGGAGCAGCCGCACAGCATAATTCAGTAGAAACGCAAACAGGTTCGCTCCAATGAACACCGAAATGAACTGCCGGAAGTACTCAAACGCCTGGAGGATAATCCAGCCGTTGAGCGCCAGCAGGGGAAGCGCCAGTCCCCAAACCAACCATCGAGGAAGATCCTGGAGCCATTTCATGAGGACAAGGGAGCGTGAGCAAAAAGTATCTTGGGAGTGGGCGATCGCACAAAAGTTTAGAGTTAGCAACGCTACGATAGATAACGTTAATCTAGCGTCATCCTTTTTGTGGTGCGCTGCGGTTTCATTCTAAACCCCAGGAGAGAGACGATGGTGCAGCTTGTGGAACAGGAGATTGGAGATCTGCTCAAGCGGCAACGGGTGTTTTTCGCTACGGGACAGACTAGAGATGTCAATTTTCGGATTGAGCAACTGAAGCGATTACGGCAGGCGGTCGTAGCGTATGCGCCACGAGTACTGGAAGCGCTCAAGGCTGATTTAGGAAAACCGGAGCTGGAAGCTTACGTGACGGAAGTCGGTGTTCTGCAAGAGATCGACTTTGCACTAAAACATATCCGCTCCTGGGCGAAACCTCAGAAGGTCAGTGTTCCTGCTCAGCAATGGCCTGCCTCTGCGTGGATTCAAGCGGAGCCATTGGGCGTTGTGTTGATTATTGGCCCCTGGAACTACCCGTTTCAGCTCATGCTGTCGCCGCTGGTGGGAGCGATCGCCGCTGGTAACTGCACCATTCTCAAACCCTCGGAACTGGCTCCCGCAACCTCTCAACTGGTGGCTGATCTGATTTCCAAAACCTTTGACTCCCACTACATCACGGTTGTTGAAGGCGATGTACACACCAGTCAGGCGCTATTAGCAGAAAAGTTCGACCACATCTTCTTCACCGGAGGAACGGCGATCGGCAAGATTGTCATGGCTGCTGCCGCCAAACACCTGACTCCCGTCACTCTGGAGCTGGGCGGCAAGAGTCCCTGCATCGTGGATTCTGATATCCATCTGCTACACACTGCTCGTCGCATCATCTGGGGGAAATTCCTCAACTCAGGACAGACCTGTATTGCCCCAGACTACCTGCTGGTCAATCGTCAGATCAAACCCACACTACTAGAGGCGATGGTCGCCGTTCTCAAGGAATTCTACGGTGAGAATCCAGAAACCAGTCCGGACTATGGACGCATCATCAGCCTCCGCCACTTCCTGCGGCTCCAAAGTCTGTTGACTGGCGGAAAGGCGATCGCTGGAGGCACCAGTAACGCTGAAACCCGCTATATTGCACCGACGATTCTGGACAACGTATCGCCTGACGATCCAATCATGCAAGAGGAGATCTTCGGCCCCATTCTACCAGTGCTGGAGTACGGAGCGATTGAGGAGGCGATCGCCCTGATCCAGTCCCATCCCAAGCCTCTGGCCCTCTACCTGTTTACCCAGAACCAGCAGCTCCAGGAACGGGTGCTGCGAGAAACCTCTTCCGGTGGTGTTTGCCTGAACGATACCATCATGCAGGTCGGCATCTCTTCCCTTCCCTTCGGCGGCGTGGGCGACAGCGGTATCGGCAGTTACCACGGCAGGGCCAGCTTTGATACCTTCTCTCACCGCAGGAGCATTCTGAAGAAGCCCTTCTGGCTGGATGTGAATCTGCGGTATCCTCCCTATGCGGGCAAACTGGATCTGCTGAAGAAAATCATTGGCTGAGGCGATCGTTCTCCTGTTTGGATAAACCTCCTGCGGTCAGATCCCCGGCTTCTGCCCGAGCACTATGACGTAGTCCCTGATTAATACAAGAAGCCGGGGATCTGGGTTCTCAGATTATCTCTCATATAGACGAACACAAGTAGTGGGCGTGGAAAAAGTCGAAACCCCAAAAGCTGTTCCGCCCTTCGACTTCGCTCAGGGCGGAACAGCTTTTGGGGTTTTAAGCTTAATCGTGTCGGTTCTCCACAATTTTGTGTGGGCACACTGCGTGCGCCCACACAAAATCAAGGGTTTCAGACATCGCTATGAGGGGTTTTCACACCAAGTCGTGGAGAGCCATCGTGTCTACCTACTTACACACAAGCGAATCAATCCCCTTCACCCATTCTTATTAGACCGAGCAAGAAATTACAAAGACCCCGTAAATTCACCGAAGCTCCAAGTTGAGTACAATTTTATACTATTTAGCATGCAGAAATAAAACTGCGATCGCGTTAATCCAACGTGCTGTCATTGCTGCAAAGGGATATTTCGTTAAGTCGATTCTTCAAGTCTGAAGCTGCGTGTTTCACCAGGATTGCTGCTCAATCTGTTACAGCTTCTGAGAGTTCCAGCCAGAATGAAATACAGCGCTAAGCGCTGTGATTTTCCACGTAAACCCTCTATTTTAGGGCGATCGCCCAGTAACCCAGGCTGATTAAAAATCAGCTGCGTTCACAATCCACCAGACTTCAAGTCCCCATCAAAACAGCTTTTTTAAGGGTTCCACTAACCCTAATTTTGACATGAAAAATATCGTCAATCAGCCACTTTTTCCCCTGCGAACAAAGCGCATCTGGTTGCAATTTTTCACGCCATCTCCATCAACAAAACTGTCATTAGCCATTGAAACAAGGAGTAATTTGCATGTCTACAGTAACTGGAACATTGGGGAACAATAATCTGGTGCTGACTGTTGAAAACACTGGGGTGTTTGGCGACACAGATATTGTGCTGACGGGTAATCAGAAGAGCGGCAACGACAAGATCACAGTGACTGGCAGTAGCAACGGTATCTCTGGTGACGCTCAGGGTCTCACAGACACCGCCAGGGGGGGAAACGATGAGATGACCGTGCAGGGGAATTCCAATGTTCTGGCCGGGGATGCACTGGGTGGCGAATTCTCCGTCAATCTATCCGGTCAGGCTCAGGGAGGGAATGATGAACTCACTGCCACAGGAAACAACAATATTCTATCGGGGGATGCCTACGGTGGACTTTCTGACAGCACCAGGGGGGGCAACGATAAATTGACCGCCACAGGCAACGGCAACAACCTGGGAGGCGACGCCAACTTTATGCAGGGCAATGCCAGAGGCGGCAACGATAAGCTCAAGATTAGCGGAAATGAAAACTTCGTGGGCGGCGATGCTTACGAGTTTATGACGGACAACGCACGGGGTGGCGACGACAACATCCGGGGTACCGGAAATGGCAATGTCCTGGCAGGCGATACGGTCATCGATATGCTGGGCAATGCCCAGGGTGGGCGAGACCAGATTCGAGTCAAAGGCGACGGCAACTCCCTGGCAGGTGAAAGCCTGGTCATGGCCAATGCCACCCGAGGCGGCAACGACCAGCTTGATGCTGAAGGCAATAGCAACCGTCTGGTAGGCGATGGAGCGTTCATGGACAACAGCGCCCAGGGAGGAAATGACCAGATTAAAGCGAAAGGGAATAACAACAGGCTCCATGGCGAAGGGTTTGAGATGAACGACGCCACCCGGGGCGGCAATGACCAACTGAAAGTGAAAGGGAACGGTAATCTACTGGTGGGCGATGCCGCCGAGATGAATGACAGCGCCCAGGGGGGCAATGATGTCCTGAAGGTGAAAAGCGGTAGTGGCAACACCCTCTATGGGGATGCCCAGACCATGCGTGACAGCAGCAGGGGCGGCAACGATCGCCTGGAAGGAGGCGACGGTGACGATATTCTGTTTGGCGATGCCGAATTCATGGCCCCTGAAGCACGGGGTGGCAACGATGACCTGACGGGGGGCAAGGGCAATGATGTTCTAATTGGCACGGTGAATGGGGTTGGAGAAATCGACAGATTGACCGGGGGCGACGGTGCAGATAGTTTTGTTCTCGGTGATGCAGAGAAAACCTACTACATGGGCACAGGCAACAGTGATTACGCCCTGATCAGCGATTTCAGAATCAGCCAGGGGGATACCATCAGGCTCAAGGGCAGCTCCAGCAATTACAGCCTGGGCGCGGCCCCGGCTGGATTGCCATCGGGGACAGGAATCTTTGCAAACGGTGACCTGATCGCCATTCTCAGAGGCTTGCAAGTGAACGATGTCAGCCTCAGTAGTTCTTACTTCCAGTACGTTTCATAATTCCTGGACTTTTGACTCAATCACGCCGTTCCTGAAACGCTGACGTTGTCAGCGTTTCAGGAACACTGGCACTCAGATTGAATATGCTGAGGAACGCTCCCTACGAGAGCGTTCCT
>JBIKWV010000281.1:0-6145 GCA_044356135.1 Elainellaceae cyanobacterium | reverse complement strand
GTTAACAGCAAGTCAGCTCAACAACAAAGTAATTCTTGTTATGATGTCGCCTGAGATTGAGAGTACCTCTTGAATCTGATACGCTTCCCCGTAATTGACAAAGCGTGTCCAACCTTAAGAACTTGAATCAATTTTTTGTGGTGTGGTGTACAAGGAGTCAGAATGTTGAATTCGGTTGATCTCGGCGGGAGGCCGTTCCACTTCATCGGCATTGGCGGTATCGGGATGTCTGCACTTGCCTACGTTCTGGCAAAGCGCAGTCTACCCGTCTCTGGATCGGATCTCTCCCTGAGTGATATAACCCGACGCCTGCAGGAGCAGGGCGCTCACATTTTTCTGAACCAGGATGCGTCTAATCTGGAATTCTTTAAGCCAGTGAGTTTGTCTGCAGGGCGCGCCAGTTCATCCCCTGCGGCAGCAGTTGTCGTCGAACCGACCCCGGACACCCGGACATCGACGGCAACTGTTGCTGACCCGTCCTTGTTGCCTCAGGTCATCTGTTCTACCGCAATCAATACCAGTAATTCTGAGTATCGGGCAGCCCTGGAACTGGGCTGCCCGATTTTTCACCGCTCTGACCTGCTGGCAGCACTGATGTGCGAGTATAGGGGCATAGCGATCGCCGGAACCCACGGCAAGACCACCACCAGCAGTATGACGGGTTATCTATTGCTGAAGGCAGGGCTGGATCCCACCATTGTTGTCGGAGGCGAAGTTACCGCCTGGGAGGGCAATGCGCATGTGGGTGAGGGGCCATACCTGGTGGCAGAAGCCGACGAATCCGATGGCTCCCTGGTCAAGCTGGCAGCTCAAATTGGCGTCGTCACCAATGTCGAGTTGGATCACCCCGACCATTACGCCAGCCTGGAAGAAGTGGTACAAATTTTCCAGACTTTCTCCCAGAACTGCAAAACTCTAATTGCCTGCATCGACTCCGAGGCGGTTCAGCAAAATCTAACGCCCGACCTCACCTACAGTTTGAACCCGGAGCGGGGGGCTGACTACACCGTGGATCAGGTGGTTTACAGCCCTAACGGTTGCACTGCCCGCGTCTGGGAACGGGGTCAGATGTTGGGGCAAATGAGTCTGAAACTGCTGGGACAGCATAACCTGAGCAATGCCCTGGCCGTGGTGGCGATCGGTCGCCTTCTGGGCCTGGAGTTTGAGCAGATTGCGACCATTCTGGCCAATTTTGAAGGCGCACGACGACGATTTGAGCGTCGAGGGGAGTACAACCAGATTCTCTTTATTGACGACTATGCTCACCACCCCAGTGAGATCCAGGCCACCCTCGCCGCTGCCCGCCTGAAAGCCCAGCAGCGCCGGGTTGTCGCAGTGTTTCAGCCACATCGCTTCAGTCGCACCCAGACCTTCCTGCATGAATTTGCCCAGTCCTTCAGCGATGCCGATCTGGTGGTCACCACCGAGATCTACAGTGCGGGGGAAACCAACACGGGTGAGGTGAGCGGTCAGCGTCTGGCTACTCTGGTCGCTGAACATCACCCCAATGCAGTGTTTCAGCCAACGCTGGCGGAAGTCAGCAGCTTCCTCAAGGAAACCCTGGCTCCGGGTGATCTGGTGCTGTTTCTGGGCGCGGGCAACCTCAACCGGACCATTCCTGAGCTGATGACCCACTTTGCTGAACTTGACCAGGACACCGCAGCCTAGAATCGCCGTTTGCATATGACGCTTTCGCCCAACCCTGTGCCTGTCCAGCCTGCCTCCAGCGGCTTGAAGCTCCCCGGTACCCACTGTGTGCTCAAACCGCTGGCTACTCTGGCTCCCCTCACCACGTATCGGGTGGGTGGTCCTGCGGAGTGGCTGGCCATGCCCCGTACCGTGGAAGACCTGCACGCAAGTCTGGACTGGGCGCGAGAGCGGGGATTGCCACTGATGGTTCTGGGAGCGGGGTCTAATTTGCTGGTGAGCGATCGCGGCCTTCCCGGTCTGATCATCTGCACCCGCCGCCTGCGGTTTGTACACTTTGACGACACCACCGCCCAATTGACTGCCGCTGCCGGAGAACCCCTGGTGCGGCTGGCGTGGCAGGCAGCAGAACGGGGCTGGCGCGGCCTGGAATGGGCCGTCGGGATTCCCGGCACCGTTGGTGGTGCCGTCGTGATGAATGCCGGGGCGCATCGCTCCTGTACGGCAGACGTTCTGTATCGCACTGAAGTTCTTCTGTCTGACGGCACTGTCTCAACGCTGCTTCCCGCAGACCTGAACTTTCAGTACCGCACCTCCCGTCTCCAGGGCGACACAAGCCGCCTCGTCACCCAGGCCACCTTCCAGCTCCAACCCGGCTTTGACCCGGCGCTCGTCACCGCCGATACCCGGCATCACCTGGAGCAGCGCCATACCACCCAGCCCTACCATCTCCCCAGTTGTGGCAGTGTTTTTCGCAATCCCAGCGCTATCCCCGTGGGAGAGACTGTTCCTCGCACGGCTGGCTGGTTAGTCGAGCAGGCGGGCCTCAAGGGCTATCGCATCGGAGGTGCTCAGGTGTCGGAACTGCACGCCAATTTCATTGTGAATGTGGAGAATGCAACGGCGAACGACGTGTATCGGTTGATTCGTCACGTCCAGGGTGTGGTTCACGATCGCTGGCAGGTTCGTCTGGAGACGGAGGTCAAGCTGCTAGGCGAATTTCCAGAGATATAGCGCTTCGCGCTTGGATCAGGTACAGATTTTTGTGAGAGAGCCGCGCGGAGCGCGGCTCTCTCGCAAAAATCCGTACTTCACTACAGCGAGAAACATAATATCTACTTAATATCAACACTTTGTCTTTAATTGATTGGCTCAGAAGCGCGTTATACTCCCTGATGGATTATTTAGCACTCTTATAGCCATGGTAGCGGTAGCAATTCTGGGGGCGGGCAAAGGTACACGGATGAAGTCGGACCTGCCGAAGGTGCTGCATTCGTTGGGGGGGCGATCGCTGATTCAAAGAGTCCTCGATAGTCTGGCGGAACTCACCCCCCGGCGGCGACTGGTGATCATTGGCTATCAGGGGGAAATGGTGCGAAACTCCCTTAGCCGGGATGGCTCCCTGGAGTTTGTCGAACAGCCGGAGCAGTTGGGAACCGGGCACGCGGTGCAGCAGCTTCTACCCCATCTGAAGGATTTTGATGGCGATCTCCTGGTGTTGAACGGAGATGTGCCCCTGCTGCGGGCCGAAACCCTGAAAAACTTACTGCAAACCCACAAACAGCAGGATAACCAGGCCACAATCCTGACGGCTCACCTGCCTGACCCAAAGGGCTATGGGCGAGTCTTCTGTGACGGTCAGAATCGGGTAACCCAGATTGTGGAGGACCGCGACTGCACAATGGCTCAGAAGCAGAATCGCCGCATCAATGCGGGGGTTTACTGCTTCAAATGGTCGGTGCTGGCGGAGGTGCTGCCCCAATTGAAGGCAGATAACGATCAGCAGGAATATTACCTGACCGACGCCGTGAACTTTATGAATCCGGTGATGGCGGTCGATGTAGACGACTATCAGGAAATTCTGGGCATCAACGATCGCAAGCAGCTCGCCGCCGCCTACGAAATCTTGCAGAATCGGGTCAAGGATCACTGGATGGCGGTAGGCGTCACCCTCATCGATCCCCAGAGCTGCACGATTGACGATACGGTTCAACTGGAGGCGGATGTCGTCATCGAGCCGCAGACCCATCTGCGTGGTAAGACTACCATTGCCACAGGCAGCCGCATTGGCCCCAGCACTCTGATCGAGGACAGTCAGATTGGGACAAATACGACGGTTCAGTTTTCTGTTGTCACTGGCAGCGTGATCCAGGATGGAGCAACGATTGGGCCGTACAGCCACTTGAGGGGTAACGTCCAGGTGGGGAACGGTTGCCGCGTGGGTAACTTCGTAGAATTGAAGAACGCGACCCTGGGCGATCGCACCAACGTGGCCCACCTTTCCTACATCGGGGATGCCACCCTGGGCGATCGCGTCAATGTCGGCGCAGGCACCGTCACCGCCAACTACGACGGGGTGCGCAAGCACCGCACGACGATCGGCAGTTTCACAAAAACCGGGGCAAATACTGTGCTGGTCGCTCCCATCACCATCGGGGAAGGCGTCACGATAGCGGCAGGTTCCACCGTGACCGAGGATGTCCTTTCTGGATCGCTGGTGATCGCCCGTGCCCGCCAGGTGGTCAAACCCGATTGGCAACCCCCGCAGTAGAGAAACGGTCGAGGGACGATCGCTACTGGCCCAGTTCCCGACGCAGGCGAT
This sequence comes from Elainellaceae cyanobacterium, assembly GCA_044356135.1. GTDB lineage: Bacteria > Cyanobacteriota > Cyanobacteriia > Elainellales > Elainellaceae > CAZVXA01. The sequence continues at coordinate 1,896 of JBIKWV010000281.1, read as the reverse complement.
CGATCACTGTCCCTCGATCCACCTGGCTGAAAATCTCCTGAATCAGTGTATTTGCGCCTTCAGACCCCCAGGTGCAGCCGCGTTCGAGGTATGCCTGGGCTGCTTTACCCACCCGGTAGGAGCCATATCCGGCCAGACTCCCCTGGGCGATCGCTGCTCCCCCATAGGCCATCAGGCCATTTACACCATCGAAGCCCGTCGCCACCGCCGAGGCGCTTTTCCCAACCCCCAGCAGCAGGCTGGCACCAATTTCACCCACCAGCAGACTGCCTGAACTCCAGATAATGCTGCGGAGCAACTGTCCGGCCTCGTGACCCGTCATAGGTAGACCGTAGAGCCGCGCCAGGGAGCGAATCATGATCAGATCGGCGGCGGTGGCACCCAGCAGGTCAATCACCGCAATCGGATTGACCGCGACGGCGATCGCCTTCCAGCGGGCGAACTGCCAGATCAGATCTTCGGCTTCGTCCTGGTGCAGCCTGAGCGTTTTTTGGGCGATCGCCTGTTCCATCTCCCGCGCCTGCCGCAGTGCGTTCACCGCCATCAGAGATTGGCCCTCGCGGTTCAGAATTCCCAGGAGTTTCGAGCGGAGTTCTTCAACCTGTGGGAGCGGCGCTTCCCATTCGTGGGTCACCCGGCCATCCTCCCACTCAATCCGCACCTGGATGGGAGCTGGTTCTGCCGCGACTAAAACGATGTCTTCGGGCAACAGAAACGGACGGGAGGTATCGGGGGAGGTGCCGTTCTGGGCAAAGAGTTCCTGCAGCTTGCGGTAAATCGCCTGTCGGTCCTGGTCGGGATACAGGTCGGTTTTATTGAAGACCAGAATGATCGGTTTGTGGGCCTGTTGCAGTTCGGCCAGAGCCAGATACTCGGTGCGGGTAATGTCCCCGGCAATCACAAACACAATCAGATCGGCCTGGTAAGCGACTTCCCGCGCCATTGCTGCCCGCGTCTGGCCACCCACTTCATCCAGGCCGGGGGTATCGATTAATTCGACCTGAAAGGGAATCTCGGTCGGGACAGACCAGTAGACCGAGCGGGGGTACTGGGTGACACCGTGAAGTGGACCTGTTGGCAGCAATTTTTGTCCCAGCAGTGCATTGACTACTGCCGATTTTCCCCGGCTCACCAAACCGAATACTGCAATCCGGGCAAGATTGCAGTTCAGCTTATCCAGGGCGTTGGAGATCTGGTTGAGGTCAGTTTTCAGACCTGCCTGAATCTCGACTGTATCGCCATTGCGCTTTGAGAGGCGCACTTTCTGGCCATAGCGGTTGAGCGCCTGCCGCAGACTGGTGCGTGCCCGCTGCAAATGTTGCTCCTGCACACCCACAACGGTCGGTGGCGGAGAAATTGCTTCGGAGGTGGCGGGCGATCGCGTCACAGTTCCTCCCCAGGTGCGTTGAGAATGTTTCTCCTACCAGTTTAATAACACCCTGTTCTCGTTGCGCGGGCGGTTTACCGCATCTCTGGTTGCTCCGCACTGTAAACCACCCTGTAGCTTCCGACTGGACTTTTGACTAAATTGCGCCGATTTTCTCCAAAACGCTGACGCAGTCAGCGTTTTGGAGAAAATCGGCGCTAGAATCGGCATTACAGGAAAATTTAGTCAAAACTCCAGTTCCGAGAGCGGCCTGGGAAATTTTTATCGGAATCGACTGCACAAGCTTGCATAAATTTCACATAAAGCCCTGATAAGTAGTTGGACTTAATGAAACGGTGTGATGCAAACCGGGGGAGCACTTCGGAGGGGCGCTCCCTCAATTTGAATTCTGACCGTTTACTTGGCTGGATTTAGCTCATTGATGCCCTGTTTAACCTATGGCGCTTCGCACTTGGATAAGGTACAGATTTTTGTGATTGAGCCGCGCTCCGTGGGGCTCTCTCACAAAA
>JBIKWV010000280.1:0-6150 GCA_044356135.1 Elainellaceae cyanobacterium | reverse complement strand
GAGCCTACCCGCCACAAAATGGGGGGCCGGCGCGACGATATCGCGCCGCGCCTGCCAGCATTTTGGTCGCACACTCAGGGGCTTCCCGGTAAATAATCGTCCCATTGGTGAGTGAGAGGGCGGCTTAGCCACCCTCTCACTCACCAATGGGACGATTTTATTTTTGGAAGTTCCTAAAATATTGCTGAAGTAATATAGCGGTTCTTACTCAGGTGAGGTACGAGGGGTTTGGGGGCTTCGCCCCCAAGCAGGGGCATTGCCCCTGCACCCCATACTTCATCCAACTGAGAAACGCTATAGGAACGTGGATTTAATAAGGTGTAATACTTCTTGCTGTATGTTTAATCTAGAAGAGTGAGCAGATGAACTGGGGAGACCATGCAACCTTACCCTGCTGAGATCGAAGTCCAAATGCAACGATACTATCAATCGCTATCTGAAAGGGATCGTCGTCGTTATGCCGCCATTGAAGCCGTAAAGTTAGGGTACGGTGGGCAAGCATATATCCGTCGGTTATTCGGATGTCACCACGAAACCTTAGCGTTGGGGATGGCAGAACTTGAGGATGAAACAGCACTCAAACGGGAACGAATTCGCCAGGTTGGGGGAGGACGAAAATCCGCCTTTGAGACGATTGCTGGATTAGACGAGGCGTTTTTGCGCGTGTTGGAGCAGCACACCCATGGTTCACCGATGGATGAAACCATCAAGTGGACAAACCTTAAACGCCAGGAGATTGTGGCGTTACTTCAGAAAGAGGGGATTGAGGTGAGCGTGACTGTTGTAGACCAGTTGTTGGAAAAGTATCACTTGCGCAAACGCAGAGCAGTGAGAACCCTGACAACTGGAGAGAGTGAGCATCGCAACTAGTGGGTCATTTGCTTTGCTCATCGCCATACCTCTGTGGGGTGGGCGTCCCTCCCGTCCAGACGGGCAAGATGCCAGGAATTGCGCCCACACACAATCATGGGCTGAGATAAGTGGACAGGCGTGATTAAGCTTGAAACCCAAAAAGCTGTCCCGCCCGCTGCGCGGGCGGGACAGCTTTTTGGGTTTCGACTTTTTCCACGCCCAGTTACTTAGAACCAACGTTCTTGTTGAAAACCGCGCTCGGCACGACTCTCAACAAGAACGTTGTACCTCACGCGCTTGCAAAGCACTGTAACTCTGGAAAGTGAGATATGGTGGTGGCAGTACTCCCGTCTCTCCGTCGAGGTTTTTGTGAAGCAGGCAGCCATTTTGTCGCTTTCAGTTGCGGTGGGTTTAATGATAGGGGCGATCGCCGCCCTTTCAAATCTTCCATCGCATTTCCAGTCTTCTGACACCTCCTCAACCGTGCCCGTTGCAAAACAGGGAACCGCCGCTGCCAGTTCCCCAGCACCACCCAAAGAGTCACTTCAATCGGTGATTGAAATGGGGCAAACCTCCGTCGAGTTAAATGGGGAGCAGCTCAATCAACTCATTGTGCAGGCGATCGCCCAGCATCCATCTGGCCAAACGTTACTGGAGCGATCGCAGGGATTTCAGACAACTATTGCAGACGGCAGGTTGAAAACGGGAGTCGTGATTCGTCTTGCAGATCTCCCATTAGAGCAGCTCAACCCGGAAGAACGAGCATGGATTCAGCAGGCTATCTCCGTCGTCCCCGGTCTGGCCAATCAGCAAATGTTTCTGGGGATTGAAGGGAATCCAATTGTACAGGACGGACAATTGCGATTGGGAGAAGCTGTTTCTGTTAAAGTTGGGGGCATGAGTTTGCCGCTATCGGCGATCGCCCAGCAGTTTGGCCTGTCACCCTCAGATTTGGAGCAGGGGATCAACCAGGGACTCCAGGCACAGGGGATTGAAATTCGCTCGATCGAAATCGTGGGCGATCGAATCCGCATCGGCGGCTAAACATCGACAGGCGTGGTTCAGTCTATGTACACCGCTTCTCCTCGATCACGCCTTCTTGCAGCAGAACGTTACAAATCAAAGGTTACAAATGTAACAATTACTGCTTTTCTGGAAATCTCTTGATTGTTATGCTTCGATTCTAAGTGCAGCGCCTTGCGCTGAGATAGTACAGAATTTTTGTTGAGAGCCGCGCAGAGTGCGGCTCTCAACAAAAACTCTGTCCCTTAGGTGCTTGAAAAGCGCTGTATTGCCTAGCTTTGATCGAGGAAGTGCGATGAACCAGGCATCTGAGACTTGTCTGACCCTGTCGATTAACGGCGAAACCGTGCGAACCAGGGGGTGTTCTCCCACGATGACGCTCCTGCAATTTCTACACCAGACAGGGTACACCGGAACCAAACAGGGATGTGGAGACGGAGACTGTGGAGCCTGTACAGTAGCGATCGTCGGACGTGGGGCAGATGGCAAAGCACACTATCAGGCGATGAATAGCTGTCTGATTCCTCTGGGCGCAGTTGCCAATCGGGAAATCATCACCGTTGAAGGAATTGCCAATGGTCAACTGCACCCGGTACAGGCGGCAATGGTTCAAACAGGCGGATCGCAGTGCGGCTACTGTACACCGGGGTTCATCATGAGCCTGTTCTCGGCCTACTACGATGGTCGAGTAGACGATGTAGCCGTGGAGGGCAACCTGTGCCGCTGTACAGGCTACCTCCCTATTCGCAAAGCGGCACAACAGGTAACCCAGGCAGAACCGTGCGACGTTTTCAGCGAAAAACTGGCAGGAGCGATCGCCGACCTGCCCCCACTCCACTTCAACAACGGCGACCAGTTTTATCGCCCCACCCACCTCACTGAGGTAATTGACCTGCTCCAGCAGCACCCGCAGGCCATCCTTGTGGCTGGAGCGACCGACCTGGGTCTGGAAATGAGCCACCACAATCGCCCATTCCCGGTGCTCATTTCTCTAGAGGCCGTTGCAGAACTCCAGCAAGTGCATGACACCCCGGAGGCGATCGCCATCGGAGCAGCCGTTCCCCTGAGCCATATTGAAACCAACCTGCACGGCATCTTTCCCGCACTGGACGAGATGCTGCACTGGTTCGCGGCTCGTCAGGTGCGCAACCGGGCCACGATGGGTGGAAACATCGGCACCGCCTCCCCTATCGGAGATCTCCCCCCCGTACTCCTGGCCCTGGACGCAGAGTTGGCAATCGCCAGTCCCAGTGGCACGCGCACCCTGCCGATTGCTAATTTCTTCCAGGGCTATCGCCAGACCGACCTGCAACCGGGCGAAGTAATTGTCTCCATCAAAATCCCCAAAACGACTACCCCCGGAGCCGTTTGTCGCCTCAGCCAATCTTACAAAATTGGCAAACGCGGCACCGACGACATCAGTATTGTGGCAGCGGCATTCACCGTTGACCTGGACGAGAGCGATTGCGTCCTCCACACCCGACTGGCCTACGGCGGAGTAGCGGCCACTCCGGTGAGAGCGATCGCCATCGAACAACAGCTCATCGGCCAACCCTGGACACTCGAAACCGTACAGCGCCTCAAGCCCGCCCTCAAGGAAACCTTCACCCCCCTCACCGACCTGCGAGGCAGCGCCGAATACCGTCGGATGCTGGTGGCAAATTTATTTGAGAAGTTTTTTGTAGAGCATTCTCGGAGTCAACAATGAGTACCGCCGGAAAATCCAAGAGCCACGAAAGCGCAGAAAGTCACGTCACAGGTCGGGCTGTTTATACGGATGAACAACGTCTCCTGGCGGGAATGCTCTCGGTTTATCCGGTGATGTCGCCCCATGCCAGGGCACGGATTATTCGGATTGACGCTTCGGCTGCTGCTGAAGTCGAAGGTTTGGTGACGATTCTGACTGCGGCGGATGTACCCGGGGAGAACGATACCGGGGTGATTGTCCATGATGAAATTCTGCTGCCCACAGATGAGGTGAGCTACTGGGGACAGGCCGTTGTCTGGACAGTGGGTGAAACGGAAGCAGCGGCTCGGCTCGCAGCCAGCAAAGTCGTTGTAGAGTATGAGCCGCTGGAGCCAATTTTGACCATTCGGGAAGCCATCACCACCCAAAGCTTTCTGAATCCGCCCCAGGTGATCCGGCGGGGCAATGCAAAGGCTGCGATCGCCCAGGCAGAGCATGTGCTTGAGGGCGAAGTGGAGATGAACGGTCAGGACCACTTTTACCTGGAAACTCAGACCAGTTGGGTGATTCCCGATGGAGAAGGGCACTATCATGTCTACGCCTCAACGCAGCACCCCTCAGAAACGCAGGTAATTGTAGGCCGTATTCTGGGCATTCCCTCAAATCAGGTGGTGGTCACCTGTTTGCGGATGGGGGGCGGTTTTGGTGGGAAGGAATCCCAGGCAAATCCCTATGCAGGGATTGCCGCCATCGCTGCCCACAAAACAGGTCGTCCAGTGCGGGTAAAGCTGGAGCGATCGCACGACATGATCCTGACGGGAAAGCGACATGGATTTTTGGGACAGTACACAGTTGGATTTAACAACGCAGGCACAATCACAGCACTGGATGTAGACCTCTATGCCGACGGTGGTTGGAGCCTCGATCTGTCCCCCCCTGTGCTACTACGAGCAATGCTGCACGTGGATAATGCCTACTATGTTCCCGATATTGAAGTGCGGGGACGGATTGCCAAACTCAACAAAGTTTCCAACACCGCATTCCGTGGCTTTGGTGGCCCCCAGGGAATGCTGGTGATTGAGGACATTGTTGACCGAATTGCAAGAAAGCTAAAGTTACCACCCGACCTGGTACGTGAACGAAATTTCTACCACGGGAGCGGAGAACCCAACACAACATTCTATGGACAGGAAATTTACGATAACCGAATTGCCCGCGTGTGGTCTGAGGTAAAAGAAAGAGCGAATTTTGCAGAACGAGAGCTGGCGATCGCTCAGTTCAACCGCACCCACACCTACCAAAAACGGGGACTCGCCATTACCCCGGTTAAATTCGGCATTTCTTTCAACAAAACCCAATACAATCAGGCGGGCGCACTACTGCTGGTTTACACCGACGGCAGTATCCAGCTCAACCACGGGGGCACCGAAATGGGGCAGGGACTGCACACCAAAATGCTTCAGGTGGCAGCCAGAGCGCTGGGGGTTCACATCAACCGCTTCCGTATGATGCCCACCAGCACAGACAAAGTGCCCAACACTTCTGCAACCGCAGCATCCAGCGGCTCTGATTTGAACGGTCAGGCCGTCAGAGATGCCTGTGAAACCATCAAGTCCCGTCTCGCATCGGTTGCGGTGCAAATGCTAAACCTGGATGCACCAGAAGACCTGGTGTTCGAAGACGATTGGATTTTCTGCCGCAGCTACCCTCGCAATCGGGTTGCCTTTGATGCAGTCGTGAAGCACGCCTACGATAGCCGCATCAGCCTTTCGGCCACAGGATACTACCGCACCCCGAACATCTACTGGGATGCCGCCGCTGGAAAGGGTCGCCCCTTCTACTACTTCGCCTTCGGGGCTTCGGTCAGTGAAGTCGAGGTAGACGGCTTTACAGGGACTTTCAAGCTGCGTCAGGTAGATATTGTGCATGACGTGGGTGAATCCCTGAATCCATTGGTCGATCAGGGTCAGGTGGAGGGCGGCTTTGTGCAGGGGATGGGCTGGCTGACGATGGAGGAACTGGTCTGGGATGACCAGGGGCGACTGAGAACCTTTGCCCCCAGCACCTACAAAATTCCCACCATCAGCGAGATTCCCGAACACTTCACCGTTCACCTGCTGGAGCGAGCCGCCCAGGAGGGAGTGATTTACGGTAGCAAAGCCGTGGGAGAACCCCCCTTTATGCTGGCGATGTCGGTAAAAGAGGCGATTCGGGGGGCGATCGCCGCCTTCGGTGATCCTGACCATGTCCCCTTACCAACGCCTGCCACACCAGAAGCAATTTTGAAGGCGATCGAAGCAGTTCGAGAAGCTGTGCAACCCAAAGTACAGGCAACACTGAGTCGCCCCAACGCTTAAGACTAAAGTTTTGACGATTTTCCCTGCAATGCTGCGAAACGTTCTCCATGAGAGCGTTTCGCAGCATATTTGGTTTTAGCGCCGATTTTTCCTGAAACGCTGACTCCGTCAGCGTTTCAGGAAAAATCGGCGCAATTTAGTCAAAAGTTCAGTTAGAAACAGGAATTCAATCGCATGGAGCTTTACCGCGAAGACGCAGAGTAGAACCTTTGCGTCCTCTGCGGTAAAGCT
>JBIKWV010000279.1:0-6153 GCA_044356135.1 Elainellaceae cyanobacterium | reverse complement strand
CCGCGAAACGCTCTCGTAGAGAGCGTTTCGCGGCATGGCAGGAAGAAATAGTCACAACTTCAGCAGACTCTCAATTACCCCGCTATAGAGCTGGATAAAGCGAGTGTCATCCAGAGGTGCTGCATCATTGTTCCAGGTTGCGGAGACGCAGTAGGTTTTTCCGCTGGTGGATCTCAACCCGGTGGTCAGGTTCAGGACACCCGGTTCAGATCCCCCTTTGTAAGAAACCCGCGCCCACCCTGAGGGATTCTGGATGCCGGGGGTGACACTCATCAACGGTAAATCTGCCACCTCTGCCATCAGAGCGCACAGCTCTCGTGGAGTGAAGTGCCATTCGACATCCAGCGCAGTCGGCGTGGTATGCACATCGGTCAACTGAGGCAATGGCAGCGGTACCAGCTCGCGTAGCACCTGGCGGCGCTGATCCACGTTGCCAGACTGATAGCGCTGGAGCAGCGTAGCATTTTGGGGTGCTTTCAGGATGAACAACTCGCGGGTGGTCAGAAAAGGGACGTTGCGGGGAGTAATGGACTCGATCGCCGCTCGCCCCACCAGACGGATCAATGCATCGGTAGCAGTGTTGTCACTTTGGGAAATCATCAGCGTGGCAAGCGTTTGAACGGTCAACAGGGCACCGTCAAACCAGGTCTGCAAAATGCCGCTGGGCAGGCTTTTGTCCTCTGCGCGTAGCTCGACCACTTCACCCCAGCGTCGTTGTCCCGCCTGAATTTGCTTTTGAAGCTGGGCCAGCACCGCCAATTTGAAGGTGGAACCCACGGCGAGGGGCTGGTCTGCATTCAGCGCCGCCCGTTCTTGCCCATCCTCAAGCACCAGAAGATTCACCCGTCCGGGGAACGTCTGGAGCTGCTGAATGGCGTCTGGGAGGGCGATCGCCCCACTCTGAATCTCCTGAAAAAATAGACTGATAATCTGACCCCGATCGTTCAGTGCAATCGTGGCTTTCAAGCTGCCCCGCTCAAACAACACTCGGTACCCGTTCGCCTCTGACTGGATTGAGCGAAACGCACCCAAGCTGCCGCGAAGTTCGTTAATAATCTGCTCTGGTGCGACTGGAATCTGGTTGAGAAACGAGTCGGCAAACCATTCCCGCTGGATCTGGGGGGCCGTCCACAGTCGTTCCAGAGCGGCCTCAGGGGAAAGGGGTTGAGAAGTTGATGGGACAGAATTGGAGGGCATGGTGGGGGGAGGGGAAGCCAGGGCAGGGAGCGAAAGAGCCAGCCAGCCAATCGAAAATGCTGCTAACCAGAGCAGAAAAAGCGATCGCGTCAGATGGGTGGCTCCATGTATGATTCTGCCTGTAATCGGGGTTGTCGGGTCACCCAGCAGCGGTTTCTGCTTCACCTTACCCCGGTAGAGGTTGGCACCGCCCACCTGGACGCCCAGCACGGCGGCGTAGGCGCATTCGCTCCACCCGGCATTGGGGCTGGGGTCCTGGGGGGCATCGCGACGGCAGAGGGAAAGCACATGGTGCGGTTTGCCTGACAGCAGCGCCAGTGTTAGCACCGTCAGGCGGCAGGGAATCCAGGTGAGGCCATCTTCAAAGCGGGCGCTGAACCAGCCCAGGTCGGTGTAGGGCGGCTCCCTGTAGCCCACCATCGAGTCCAGGGTGCTGGCGGCTTTGTAGGCCAGGGCAAAGGGCACACTACCCAGGGGGGTGCAGGCTCCAACGATCGCCCAAAACAGGGGAGCCATCACCCCGTCGGTGGCATTTTCGGTCACGGTTTCCAGTACCGCCCGCAGAATTTCAGCTTCTGACAGGTTCTCCGTATCGCGTCCGACGTAGCGGCTGAGGCGCGATCGCGCTTCCGGCAAGTCTCCCAGGTGCAGCGGCTCCAGTACCTCATCGGCTGCCCGCCGTAGACTGCGTCCGGCAAAACAGCTCGCCAGCAAAATCGATTGGAGGGCGATCGCCCCCACCGGATGCACCCGTTCTGCAAGCTGTCCCACTGCCCATCCCACCCCGCCGCTGCCAGCGATCAGCCCCAGCCCCAGCCCCACCCCAGCCAGCTTCAGCAAATAGGGTTGCTTCAGAAACCGGAGGACAACCTGGGTATAGCGGCTGATCACCCAGCCCATCACCTGTACGGGATGTAGCCATTGGGGCGGGTCGCCGATGAGAAAATCGAGGAGGGCGGCGATCGCCAGCACTGGCAGCGACGTCGCATCTTCTAGAATGGTCAAGGTCATTACAGGGAATCGCGCTTGCGGGCGATATGAAACGCAGAGAGGTAGGAAAGGTGAACCTGTCCTTCACACTGATTGTCAATTTTCTCCTGCAAACCTGCGAATAGAGCGTCCCGTTGCTCCGCTTCCAGAGACATATAGGGGGAGTAGGTGCCCAGCACTGTCAGGTAGTCGCTGGTGGAGTAGGTCAGATAATATTCCTGTTCTTCGTAGTGTAAATCGGTAAAGTACCCGGAGGCGATCGCTCCCTGCCCCAGCAGTTTCAGGCTTTCTGAACGATCCTGCTTTGACTCGTAGCGGAGCATCGTGGGCGCGTGTTGCTGATAGACCTCCTCCAGAATGAGGCGAACCGGTGCTTGCGGTAGCACTTCGGTGTTCCAAAGCAAAACCAGAAATCCGTTCTGGCGCAGGGCAGCGGCAGATTTCTGGTGGCGCACCTCGGCGCTGAGCCAGTGAAATGAAGTCGCTGCCAGTACAACGTCAAAGGCAGCGGGCGTTAGCCCCCACTCCTCGAAGGTGGTGTTGAGCAGTTGAATGTTGGGATAGGGAGCGCAGTTCCGCTGGGCCAGGTCGAAGGTGCCGGGACTGGGTTCCAGCGCCAGAATGGGACAGCCAAGGGGGGCGAAGGCAGCGGTCGCCGTTCCGGGGCCACAGCCCAGTTCCAAAATATGGGAGTCAGTCGTGAGCTGCGTCAATTCGACCACCCGCTGGACGGCGGCGGCTGGGTATTGGGGGCGGGTGCGGCTGTAGGCTTCGGCAACGGAGGAGTACCAGGACCTGCGATGCTCTAAATCTTTGTTGGCATACCAGCCCAGCTTATGTGTCCAATTCTGCATCGTTGCACCCACATTATCAACTGACCACTAAGGCTGAAGCCGCCCGTCAATTTAGGAGATTTTCAGCCATGAAATGACCTGCGTTGTGTGGGCAGTTACACCCCCGAAGCGGGTGGTAACGCCCACACCAACGCTCAACTCTTTTGCGGAAATCTCCCTACAGGAGTTTCACCAACGGCTTGCAATCAATGCCCTGTCTTCTGGAAGACCAGCCAGCGGTTCGCTTTTGTTGTATATGCAGAATACCGCCCTCCCTGCTGCTGATCAATCGCGAGCACTACCTTTCTGAACTGGATCTATGCAACGCTGGCTCTACCAAATTCGTTTCCTGGCGATCGCCATCCTCTCCCTTCTCCTCTCCCTGGCCTTATTCCTCATATTTGCCCAGGGTTCCTCGTCGCAATCACCGCCCCGTCCCCGCCCCGTTCCCAAAGTGATTCTCATTTCTCTGGACGGAGCAACCCCCAGACTGCTCGACCAATATTTTGCATCGGGGGTGTTGAAATCCTCTGGGGGGCTGGGTCAACTCAAACAGCAGGGCATCACCGCCCGTCAGAATGTCACCATTACCCCTTCGCTGACGGCTCCGTCCCATGTGGCGATCGCCACGGGTTCCAGTGCTGCCCGCAACAACATCAACGCCAATGTTTTCCACCTGCTGGCCAGTCCGTTTAATCGGGTGATGAGCGGGTTTGCAGCGCCCATTGGGGCTTACTCGCTGCGGGATGGCGTGGCGGCGCAGGCGACAACACCGACCGCAGAGCCGCTGTGGATCAAATTGAGGGCGGCGGGCAAGCGTGTGGTCGCCGCGACCTTTCCTGGTGCAGATGGGGTGGATGTGGTGGAACCGGAGAGCGGCAGAGTCCTCCAATCGCGCAATTGGCGGACGGTGGACTATACGGTGCCCTATGGAACTTCGGCAGGGGTGAATGCGCGCGGAATTCGATTGACGGCCAGTGATTTTCAGCCAGCATCTGAGGCGGTGAAGGGGCAGTTGGCGATCGCCCAGAAAACCTCCTACAGTCCAGTTCTGCAAACCCGTGAACCGATTGATCGCTTTGTGGTCGATAATGTGCCCTATTCGCTAATCGCCGCTGCCCTCGACAGCACCAACGATGGCACGACGAACTACGACACCCTGATCGTGTTTGATTCCCGCGTTGGAATTTCCCCTGGTCCATTTCGGCTTCCCGCCGCTGGGCCTGCGGTGCTTAAGCCAGGGCAGCCCTCACAGCCCTTCTATCTGGAGCGGAGCCGCAGCAGGGCGGGGACTAGTTTCTTCCTGACCGCTCTCACGCCCGATCTGGCGACAGTGAAATTAGCCCGCTACGCCGTCAACTACATCCCCCGGAGTGAGGTCACCGCCCGCAGCGTGGACGATATCCATGGCAACGTTGGCTTCTGGAGAGCGCAGCCCGACTTTCGCATTCCTCAACGACTGGCCCAGGGCTTCGATGATTTCTCAGATGCAGAACTGGAGTCTATCTATGAGGACCAGTCCCATACGTTTGTGGACTACCAGACGCGGCTGGCGACCTGGGCCATCCGGCGCAATCCCAACGCCGACCTGGTGATGCTGTACTCAATGCAGCCCGATGGGTCGGGACACCAGTTTTTGTTGACCGATCCCCGGCAGGCCAGTGATCCCCGTAATCCCGATAGCATTGGAACTCGGCAGGATGCAGCTAAGATAGCGCGGTATGCCCAGCATTTGCAGGAGGCGTACCAGAGCGCCGATGGACTGGTGCAGAAGGTGATCGAGACGGTGGGCACCAACGCGAATGGAGTGCCCAACAGCAATATTTTTGTGGTGTCGGATCACGGATTTCTGCCGTTTCACACCGCTGTCAGTATCAACAATCTGCTGGAGAATACAGGATTCGAGCGGGAACGGGTGAGAGCAATCTCCTCTGGCCCTGCGGTCAATATCTACTTCAATCTGGAGGGCCGGGGACCCCAGGGTACCGTCAGCCGCGCCGAGTATGTCGCACTTCAGCAGAAGGTAATGGAGACCTTGAGGGGGGCGATCGATTCGAATCCCAACTATACCGACGGCACTCCCCTGTCTATCTTCGACAAAATCTTTGCTCGCCCGGTTCCTCTGACGCTCACCGATGCCAATTTTGGCCTCAGCACCAGTGAGATGGTGGGTCAGGATGCCGGAGACGTATTTGCCATCCTGAAGCCGGGGTACAACTTTGACGGCACCCAGAACCCGGTGGTTCAGCGATCGGGAGATGCACCTTCGGGTAAACCCATCTTTTCCATTCCCAGCTTCTACGGTGCTCATGGGTACGATCCGACTCTGCCCAGCATGAGCGCTATCTTCTACGCCGCTGGCCCACAGATTCAACCGGGTACCCTGGAGCAGGTGCGCAATATTGATATCGCTCCCACAATTCTGCAACTGCTGGGGGTGCGGCCTGCTCCGACAGTGCAGGGGAGAGTGATCCCGCTCCGTCGCTAGACTGATTTTCGTTAATGCCGCGCATCGCCCTCGCCGAGGGCGATGCGCGGCATATTTTATTTTGGCTCCGATTTTCTCCGAAACACTGACTGCGTCAGCGTTTCGGAGAAAATCGGAGCAATTCAGTCAAAAGTCCAGTAAATTCCTACCAGACCACGTCCTTCCGCTCCTGGATCACCCGCTCGTAGATTGCCTCCGTCTGAATCGCCAGTGTTCTCCAGTTGAAGCGGCGGCTCAGTTCCTCATAGGCATTCTCAACCAGCCAGCGAGAGTAACTGGGATTCTTCAGCACCTCCAAAATGCCCCAGGCCAGTGAGTTGGGATCATTGGCCTGCGTAACGATTCCTGTTTTGCTATGTTGTACCACTTCGGGTAGTCCACCTGCGTTCGACACCACAACGGGCACACGGGCTGCGAAACTCTCCAGCGCCACAATACCAAACGGTTCATACAGGCTGGGAAATACAGCGCAGTCTGCCACCGTTTGAAAGTAATCCAGATCGTGGTCGGGCATGAAGCCGCTGAAGTAGCAATGATTCCAGATGCCTGAATCACCAGCCTGCCGTTTGAGATGCTCGGTGTATCCCCCGCCGATGATGACAAATTTGACCTGACCTCCGGTGTCAGCGATCACCCTGGGGGCAG
>JBIKWV010000277.1:0-6182 GCA_044356135.1 Elainellaceae cyanobacterium | reverse complement strand
GCCCCAGCAATTGCAGGAATTGCTGATGCTCCAGTCCCAGAAGGTAATCCTCAGATACCAGCGCCGGTGCAGACAGATCGCCGCCTGTGAGAACGTAGGCCAGCGTGCTGGCCAGATGGCGATCGTACTCACTGATATAGCCACCCGTTTGCATAATGTAGGCCGCCTGCTCCAGTGCAGCTCTGCCCGGAGTACCCAGTACCATCACCTGCTGTTGTGGTGGCGGCATATAGCCCTCCTGACTGAGGCGCAGGGCTTCCTGTTTGGCGACGTAGAGGCGGCGATCGCCATCCATCACAATCTGGACACAGGCAGGCAGAAAACCCAGTTCCCTGGCTTCGGCGGCGCTATTAGCCACCTTCGCCATCGCCACCGTCTCAAACACTTTGCGGATGAACGGTTGGATATGGCTGGAGGACTCCGTTGCCGCCCGCTCTGCGGCCCAGGTGGCCATGCGGGTAGTGCCGCAACCTGCGGGAATCAGGCCGACGCCCAGCTCCACCAGGCCGATGTAGCTCTCAGCCGCAGCTACCACATGGGAACAGGCCATCACTACCTCGCAACCGCCTCCCAGGGCACGTCCCTGCACCGCAGCAACGATTGGCCTGGAGAAATAGTGGATGCGCTGCATTAGTGTCTGGAAGCGGGTAATCAGGTTGGCGATTGCCTCCATTTGCCCGCTCTGGGCCATCATTCCCATTTCTGCCAGGTTGGCTCCGGCAGAGAAGTTTTCTCCGTCATTACCAATGACCAGGCCCAGGAAGTTGTCCTGCTCCAGGCGATCCAGCACCTCGTACAGGCCATCGATTACCTTCATGCTGAGGGTGTTGCCCTTCGAGCGGAATTCGTACAGCACGATGCCGTCTCCCAAATCCAGTAGCGCCGCTTCGGCGTTCTCCCAGAGGATTCTGCGCGGATCAGCTTTGAGTGTACTGAGGTGGATCTCGTCGGTGGGGATTTCCAGGAGAATTGGGCCAGTGTGCGATCGCACCAGGCCAGAAGTCAGGCACTCCTCAGCGCGGCAGTCCTCCCGCTCCAGATCGGCGTGGGTGTCGATCGTGGCATCGGGACTGTAGAAACTGTGGATGCCCTCGTAGCGCATTTTCATTACCCATCCAGGAACCGCAATTTGCGCCTGCTCCAGATCGGTGATGACCTGCTCAAAGCCGAGCACGTCCCAAATTTCGAACGGTCCCATCTCCCAGCCAAAGCCCCAGCGCATGGCGCGATCCACAGCGGCGGGCGTGTCTGCAATTTCGGGAATGCGTCGAGCACAGTAGCCCAGAATTTGCAGCATTGACTGCCGGAAAAATGCTCCAGCGCGGCCTTCGTCCTGGTAGAGGGTGCGGAGGCGATCGCCCAGGTTCTTGCGTTTGGCGATCGATTCAACATTCCCCAGATTCACGGGTTTTGCAGGCTCATAGGCCAGCGTTTCCAGGTTCAGGGATAGGATGCCCTGCTTCTCCTTCTTGTAGAATCCCTGGCCTGTTTTTGCCCCCAGCGCTCCCATTTCCACCAGTTTGCGCACCACCTCCGGTATTTGCAGTACGTCCCGATTTTCGTCGTCGGGAATTGCCGGGTACAGGTGGTCGGCAACATAGGTCAGCGTGTCCAGTCCCACCAGGTCTGCCGTGCGGAAGGTGGCAGATTTGGGACGGCCCACCAGCGTTCCAGTGAGCGTGTCGATTTCTTCGATGGAGTAACCCTGCTCTGTCCAGGTTCTCAGGGTGAGCAGGGTGACGTACATGCCAATCCGGTTGGCGATAAAGCTGGGGGTGTCCTTTGCCACAACGACGCCTTTGCCCAGGTGCAGCCGCCCAAACCACTGCATTCTGCGCAAGACCTGTGGGTCAGTGTCGGGAGTGGGAATTAATTCCAGCAGCTTCAGATAGCGGGGGGGATTGAAGAAGTGCGTGCCCAGAAAACGGCGTTTGAATGAGTCAGAGCGACCCTGGGCGATCGTGTGGATGGGTAGACCGCTGGTGTTGGTCGAGATCACCGCGTCGTCTTTGACAACGGATTCTAACCGTTCCATTAACTGTTGCTTAATCGCTAAATTTTCAACAACGGCTTCTATCACCCAATCGACAGATGACAGCCGATCAAAGTCATCCTCGAAGTTTCCTAATATCACCCGTCGTGAAGTTTTTTCAGTAAAGAAAATCGGTGGCGTTTGCTTTAAACTCTTCTTGAACGCAGATTCCACGATTTGGTTTCGATTTCCTTCCTGCGCCGGAAGATCGAGCAGGTAAACAGTCAGTCCTGCGTTTGCCAGGTGGGCTGCAATCTGCGTTCCCATTACACCAGCGCCCAGGACGGCTGCGGTACGGAATGGTTGTAGGCTCATGCTGTGTCCCTCATTTGTAAAGGATGATGAATTGTGTGGCTAGGGGGTGTTGGTGTGCGGCATAGGGTAGGGGCGAAGCATTCGGGCAAGAAACTTTTGGGGTTAGCGATATGTAATGGCCCGAATGCTTCGCCCCTACGAGTGGGCATTGGGTAAAATATTTGCGGAATTAGCGGTACGTGTGGCCCGAATGCTTCGCCCGTACAGGTGGGCATCAATAATGCGTCAACGATCGCGCCGACACAGGACAACTCACCGTGGGTAATGCCGCACAGACAGACAGGTCAACCGCCGGATCGGGAACCTCATCCCGCTTTTCGTCCAGATCATTGCCATACATCCCTTCAATAAAAGGCGCAAAGACTTCAAAGAAACGGGTGTGTTCAATCTGACCTGTCTCCGTCAGCAAACCGTTCTCAACCGTCAGGGGAGCGTGAATCAGTTGAAACCGTCGAATGGTAGACCAGTAGGGGAGATGACAGTTGGCTTCGTCTACTAAAAGTTGAAACAGTGCTGAAATGCAGGGATGTTTCAGCAGTTGTTCACCTGTTAAATCAAGGCCCATCTCCTGCGCCTGACGGTGTAGCGCCTCCATATTGGGAAAGATCAGCACGCCGCAGAACTTGCGGTTTGCGCCGACAATTATGGCATGGTTGATTAGGGGCGATCGCCGCAACCCTCGTTCCAGTGGAATCGGCGTCACATACTTTCCGGTAGAAAGCTTGAATAGCGCCTTTTTTACCCCGATAATTTTTAGAAATCCATCGCTGGTAATTTCACCCAGATCCCCGGTGTGAAACCATCCTGCTTTGTCAAACGCTGTAGCTGTTGCCTCCGGATCTTTGTAGTAACCAGAGGTGAGGTAGGGGGCTTTCACCAGGATTTCGTGGTCGGGGGCGATCGCCACCTCTACCCCGGCGATCGGCACCCCCACCGTCCCGATCTGCTGATGGCTTCCCCGGTTGTAACACAGCACTGCGCTGCTTTCCGTCAGACCATAGCCCTGTTTGACCGGAATCCCTGCGGCCAGGAATACCTGGGTCAGGTCTTCCTGTAGAGCGGCACCGCCACAAATGAGCGTTTTTAGCCGTCCACCAAACACCTGACGCCACCGGCCATACACCAGCCGATCGGCCAGTCGATGCTGGACTGCATAATGGCGCGGCAGTGCGCCAATGCGGTACTGCTTTGCCAGGTGTAGCGCCCAGCGGTAGGTGGCCCGGTCAAATCGTTTAAGCTGATTCTGCGCCTCCAATAGCCTACTGTAAACTTTTTCTAATAGCCGAGGAACGGTAATGACAATGCTGGGCTTAACGTCCTTCAGATGCTGCACGACACGACTGGGCGTTGAGAAATAGATGCTGTGGCCATAGGAGATATGACCGTAGAGAAATGCACGGGCGAAAATATGGGTTAACGGGAGAAAGATCAGTGCGGTTTCCTGGTCACCCTTCAACAAGCCAGGATGGCTGTCGAAGGCAGCAAGAATATCGGCGGAGATATTCTCGTGAGTCAGCATGACGCCTCCAGGAATTCCCGTAGGACTAGCGATGTAAAGAATGGTTGCCAGATCCTGAGGTAAGATGGCCCGTTCCAGCGGTTTTCCCGACAGGATTTTTCCGCCCTGAAGCCGCACAGATTCCATACTGTGAATCGGAATCGGGAGAGGAAGTTCCGGTTCCTCAGCGGGCATCTGCGCCAGAAGGATTCCCTGAAGCGATAGCGGATGCTTCAGGTGTGGTATGACCTGGGTCAACAGCGTTACATCTGAGGCAATCAGCAGTTTGGCTTCGGAGTGGTCCAGGATATAGGCAATGTTGTCGATGGTCTGGGTCAGGTCGATGGGCACATTGACCAGCCGCGCCATCAGGCAGGCCATGTCTGCGATACAGAAAGGAATGTTGCTGTGCATCAGGAGGGCAACGCGATCGCCCGTCTTCAGCCCCAGGGTCAACAATCCTGCCGCCAGTTCAGAGGCTGCGGTATGAAATTCTTGATTCGATAGCGATTGCCACCCTTTGCGGCTCCACTGGTTGAGCGCCCTGGCATTAGGTGTGCGCTCACAGGCCGCTTCGAGCAGCGAAGGTAAAGTCCGCCCCAGAAACACCTCCTGAGCGTCAGGCGGTGCCCGGAGGCTGTCTTCCAGACAAAACATGGGTTTCAGAAATAGGTGAGGAGGAAGCGTTACAGTTCACCAATCCAGACCTCTCTTCCGGTGAAAAGTTGGCGCGTCAACTTTCTCCACCTGGAAATGGAATTACTGTGTAATCGGTGACGAACGCAAGTAAGAATGTCAATGATGTGTGCTTACAAATACCGATGATGTCGGTGAAGAAACAGAAAAAGCAACGCCAGGAAAAGTTGGCTCTCCATGATTTTGTGTGGGCGCACTGCGTGCGCCCACACAAAATCAATGGTTTTAGACATTACTGTGAGGGATTTTCACACAAAGTCGCGGAGAGCCGAAAAGTTTATGTATGGAGAAAGTGAATGGGGTATGTATGAAGAAAATAGGACGTTGCGGTTGTTTCTTCAATCTTAGAACGATACGACAGGAAGCCCTGAAGCATTCTTGAATCGTTTTAAGACTTTTTTGAGAATCCAGTTGCAAATACTGAAGCAACTCCAGGATGAGAACAAAGATTCAATTCTTAGCAGCTTTCGTCACATTTGAGGAGGTTTTTGTGACGATACCGAAATTATAGCACAACACCTCAGGTTGCCGACTGTGTAATGTTTCTATAACGTTTCCCACCTTGTCTTTTCTTCAAAAATCGCAACAGAAATCAAGCAATCTCTAATCCGTCTAAGGAGATTTGACAGACCAGCGATCGCATTGCCTCTGCCATTGTGGGTTGCTTTTCAGAGTCGCTTGAACTCAGCAGCACCGCCGAGGAATAAACGGGCGCGTGCAGGTGTTGTTCCATCCAGTTGCCCAGATCAGACACCACTTCGGCATAGTTAATGCCGTCATAGACAGAATGATAGCCACCGACATAAATCCGCTTGTGCTTGCTGGGAGAAGTAATCTTTTCAAACAGCATTTCACTATCTGCCACAGGGGCGATTCGGTCCGCATCACCGTGGAGCAGCAGCAGCGGCAGGTGTAGTTCACCGGGGTGTTTTTGCAGCCAGCGCACGGTTTTGAGATACTCCGTTGCCAGACGAGCAGTTCCCTGGTCATGGCAGAGCGGATCGTTGAGGTAGAATTCCGCAACCGACGGATCGCGGGTGCAGGCATCTCCATCTAACCCTGTACTGAGGCTGAACTGGGGGTAGACCCGCGACAAGACGCGCCCAATCGTCATTTTAACGGCAGGGACACTGACTCTCCCCATCGGGATGCCGCTGATAATCAGTCCATGCAATCCCGCTGGGCAGCGAAACGCATAGTCCAGCGCAATCAGCCCACCCAGACTCTGCCCTCCTAGAAAGCAGGGTATTTCACGCTTCTGCTCCTGCACCCTGTGAATAAATCGTCGCAGATCGCCCCGAAATTCTGCCCAGGACTGAATAAAGCCCCTTTGACCGGGCGATCGCCCATGACCTCGCAAATCGAAGCCATAGATCCCGTAGCCCCGTTCCACCAGATTACGAGCGACTTTTTCGAAATGTCCGCTGTGCCCTCCCAGGCCATGCAGCAGAATCAGGCTGGCCTTTTCCTGTTGGGGTAACCAGCACTGATAGTAGAGCGTGAGATCTCTCACACCCTGAAACGTTCCTTCCTGATGTTGCACAATTGTCCTCCATTGCAGCGCGATCCATACCGCGTATCCGACTGGGGGTTATCTTAAGACCTTCTGGATTGTTGATTTTTCGTGCGCGAAGCGCACGA
>JBIKWV010000276.1:0-6205 GCA_044356135.1 Elainellaceae cyanobacterium | reverse complement strand
CAACAAAAACTTTGGTTCTATCTCAGCGCAAAGTGCTGTATTTCCCTGTCTTGCGGCGGGGTATCCCGTTTCTCAGTCTGGTGCAGTATAGATTTTCATGTGAGAGTCTCGCGGAGCGTGGCTCTCACATGAAAATCTGTGGTTTGCCTGGGTGTGGAGCGCTATGTTGTTGCGTGGAGGGTTGTTTGTGTTGGAAGCGGCGCAACGCGATGTCGCCAACACAAACCTCCACAGTTCTAGAACAACCCCTTGTAGCGGTAGCCCCATGAAGTATTAACCTGAGAATTGGAATTCACCCTCTACCGAGTCTCCCGGATGCCAACGACGATTCAACTTAACGCCGACAACCTGAACCACCTGGACATCTCTCCTGTTTCCACGGTGGTCGAAAAGTGGCTCCAGGAGGGCAGGTTTGCCAACTCTATCGATCAAGAGAGCGATCGCCAGCTCAAATTCGACATCGACTATCCCCGTGACCCGATGGACCCCAGAGAGCTGTCGGAGATCCCCGAAATTCGCCTCTGGTATGTGCGGTTGGATGCCCGCTATCCCTGGCTCCCGATCGCCCTCGACTGGGAATCGGGTGAACTGGGGCGCTATGCTGCTATGCTGGTGCCGCACCAGTTCAGCCCCGCCGAGGGTGTGCAATACAACCCCGAAGCGCTGGAAATCTTTGTCATGAGCAAGGTCTTTATTCTGCTGGACTGGATGCAAAGCCAGGGCGGAGTTAGCCGCACCCGCATTAAATTCATGACCCAGATGCTTGGCTATGAACTGGATGACGCCTTTTTTGACTTCGTGATGTGATCCGCAATCCAGTTCACTGCATCTCCCAGATCAATTGCAGCGTAGTCTGGTTGCGTGTGGTGCTGGTAATCCCCCTGCAAAACCCGATCGCCAAACCCAGTCTGTACCAGAATCCCCCGACATCCAGCGTTGTGCGCCATGTCGATGTCGGTTGCTTTATCTCCCACCATGAAACTGCGATGAATATCCAGGTCATGCTCCCAGGCAGCAGCGATGAGCATGCCCGTGTTGGGTTTGCGCCAGGTCGTCCAGGCTGAGAATTCGGGGACGATACTGCCTTCGGGAGGACTGAGGTCGGGGCAAAAGTAGCGAGCATCCAGCCGTGCTCCGGCTTCAGCTATGAGCAGTTCAGAGAGGCGATCGTGCAATGCCTGTACATGACTACGTGGGTAGTAGCCCCTGGCGGGACCAGACTGGTTGGAGACCAGGCAGCAAAACAGACCCAGGTCATTCAACCGTCGCACCGCCTGGGCACTGCCGGGAAGCAGATTCAGGTCTTCCACGCGATGTAAATATCCAGCTTCAATGTTTAGCACTCCGTCTCGATCCAGGAATACTGCTGTTCGCCCCATTACTCGCCCCAGACTTTGCTCAGCACTGTCTTGGGATCAATGTCAGCCATCAAGCCAGTGGGGGACTTGATGCCGAGGAAGCGATCGCCCCCCGGTAGAAGCTTGGCGGGATCAGTGGGGCCAAACAGCGCCAGGGTGTAAACCTTAAGAGCAACGGCGATATGCATGGGGGCGCTGTCGGTGCAGAGGATTAAATTTGCCCCCGCGATCATCGCAGCCAGTTTGCCGATGTCATCGGGGTCGCTAACTTTAAGGCCGGGATTCGCTTTCAGTAGATCTGCTACAAAAGCATCGTCCTCCGGCCCCTGAAGCACCACCAGCGGCAGTTCCGGCTGACGTGTCTGAAAATCGTGAATAATCGCCTGCCACTTCTCAACGGGGTAAATCTTGTCCACCCCTTTTTGCTGGGAAAGCTGGCTGGAGCCGCCGTGGAGCAACACGTAGCCGCCACCGGGAATGCCTAAACGCTGCTGCTCCATTTCTGCCCAATCCAGATCGTTGCGGGGAATCGTAATGGAGAGTTCTGGGCAGGGAGTGATGATATCAAAGCCTTTTAGCAGATCGTGGTACATTGCTGCGGCGTACTGGTCAGCCTGAAGGGGAACTGATTTTGTCAGAAACAGGCTGCTGGTGGCATTGACATAGCCAACCCGGATGGGAATCCCGGTTAGCCAGAGCAGTAAGCCAATCGCGGGGGTGCGTCCGAGGGAGAGAGTAGCCGCGTACTGGCGATCGCGCAACACCCCCAGCAAATTTGCCCAGTCCGCCGGACTATTGCTGGCCTTGAAATCGAAGGGAATCGTCTGCTGAACCGACTTGCATATCCGGTAGGCACCGACGGCTCTCGGCTCTGCAACAACGTCGATCTCAGCGTTGGGAAATCTTGTTTTCAGGTCGTCAAGGGTGGGAAAGAAGAGAATTTGGTCGCCAATCCCACCAGGGACGAGAGCCACGATTCGCATGATAAAGGTAGTTCCTAACGATAGAGATCCGTCAACCGATGCTTTGTTGCTGTGATGATGCCTGAGATTTGGCGAGACATCATCCATCAGGAGGGCAGGACAATTTGAGCAACCAGGGAGTAAACGAAATTACTCCGAACAGGCGTTGATTGTCGCTCCCTATTGTAGGGGAGAAGGCAGCGAGTTTTTGGCGGTTTTTCTACCACTTGCGACGCATTTCGCATAAGAAAAGCAAAACCCCGTTGGGCTAGCGGCGGCAGCCTAACGGGGTTTCGGTTTCGTGATGATTTGCTAGCGCTAAATCCCCGCGCCGTTCAGAAACTCCTCAATAA
Organism: Elainellaceae cyanobacterium; assembly: GCA_044356135.1. Lineage (GTDB taxonomy): Bacteria > Cyanobacteriota > Cyanobacteriia > Elainellales > Elainellaceae > CAZVXA01. The sequence continues at coordinate 3,532 of JBIKWV010000276.1, read as the reverse complement.
TCTTGTCTTGAATTCGGCAGTGCTTTTGTTTGACAGCTTCAACCGATACAGATGAACTGTCTTCCTGGAGAAAAGGATCGTTCACTGCTCCAATACTCAGCCGCTCTGTCATCTCTGCAGATGAGTCACCGTTAACTGACATCGGCTGAAACAGGGGTTCAGTTGCTGGAGAGGGTTGCAGAGATTGGATCTGCTGTTCCAGGGCTTCGATTCGATCAACCAGTGCCCGGATGACCTGCGCCTCAGAGTCGGGGAGTCTACCGTGCTCCAGGGGATCAACGCGATCGCCCGCTCGATAAACAACCCGTCCCGGCACCCCCACAACAGTGCAATCCGAAGGTACGTCTCGCAGCACGACGGAACCCGCACCGATGCGCACATTGTCGCCAATGTTGATATTGCCCAGAACCTTGGCTCCAGCACCCACGACCACGTTTTGCCCCAGTGTAGGATGTCGCTTTCCGCTCTCCTTACCTGTACCTCCCAGAGTCACTCCCTGGTAAATCAGTGCGTAGTCGCCAACGATCGCCGTTTCTCCTATCACCACACCCATCCCGTGGTCGATAAAGACGCCACAGCCAATCTGCGCGCCAGGGTGAATCTCGATCCCCGTCAGGAATCGAGCAATGTGGGAAATAATTCGGGGGATTAGCGGCAACCCAATACGATAGAGCCGATGCGCAAAGCGATGGAATAGCAGTGCTTGCAGGCCGGGGTAGCAGAAGAGAACCTCTAGCCAGTTGCGAGCCGCAGGGTCGCGGTCAAAGATGATGCGAAAATCAGCAACCAGGGTATTTAGCACAGATCAATGCCCGTCTGTTGTATATGGAGTATTGAAGCGAAGGCCAATGTTTATCATACCGTTTGGAGCAGGCCAGTCTCTATCATACCGTCTGGTGATAGAGGCTCGAATTTCCCCTGTTGAACTTTAGATTCCTCCCTCCTGGTGGGTCATTTGGCACAGACATCGCCATTTTTCCCTCACCCTTAAATCCCTCTCCCTCTGGGAGAGGGACATTCGAATCGGATCCCCTTCTCCCTGGGGAGAAGGGGTTGGGGGATGAGGGCCAATGGCAATGCGGATGTCAAATGCCCCACTAGTCGTTCGCCAAACGAACGGCGTTGCTTAATTCAGGGATGATTTTTTGTAGAGAGCCGCGCTTAGCGTGGCTCTCTACAAAAAATCATCCCCCCAATCAGCCATGCCGAAATCTGTTTAACATTCGGGATAAATCAGCAATGCCGAAGTCAGAGAATTTCTTACCCGAAGGCTAAACCCCTCCCCATCCTCACGCTCTGCCACCCCCGGCAGAAAATCTTAAAACCCCACCCTATTCTTCAGGGATCGGTACACAATAGCGCTTAGTAGCCTATTGCACTGGAGTACTTTGCCTGCATGAAGCCAATCCGCACGTTTAACGTCACCCCGGCTCTCCCTCCGCAGCTTGAATCCCTGCGAACGCTGGCCTACAACATGCACTGGGACTGGAGCTACGACACCAAAGACCTGTTCCGGCGACTCGACCCGGAGCTGTGGGAGTCCAGCCGCTACAATCCCGTACTAATGCTGGGAACGATTAGCCAGGAGCGCCTGCGGGAGGTGGCTGATGATGATGGATTCTTGGCTCAGATGGAACGGGTGGCACGAGAGTTAGAGGACTACCTCAAGGAGGGAGCCTGGTTCCGCAAGAATCGTTTGAAGCGAACGGCATCCACTTCGGCGAATAATGGTTCTTCTCCGATTAAAGACTGCTACGCCTATTTCTCGGCAGAATTTGGTTTGGCCTCCTGTCTACCGATTTACTCGGGAGGATTGGGTGTTCTGGCTGGGGATCACCTCAAGTCAGCCAGTGACTTGGGTTTACCGCTGGTGGGGGTGGGACTACTCTACCAGGAAGGTTACTTCGCCCAGTACCTCAACGCCGATGGCTGGCAGCAAGAGCGTTACCCCATTAATGACTTCTACAACATGCCGCTGCATCTGGAGCGGAACCCCGACGGGTCGGAACTGCGGATTGAGGTGGAGTATCCGGGTCGCACCGTCTATGCTCGTATCTGGCGTGTCCAGGTCGGCGTGGTGCCTCTCTATTTGATGGACACGAATATTTCCCCTAATAGCGAGTATGACCAGAACATCACTGATCAGCTCTACGGTGGGGATATTGACTTGCGGATTCATCAGGAGATCATGCTGGGGATTGGTGGGGTGCACATGCTCAGGGCGCTGGGTCTGAACCCAACGGCCTATCATATGAATGAAGGGCACTCGGCTTTTCTGTCGCTGGAGCGGATTTGTCGCCTGATCCAGGAGGACGGCCTGACTTACGACGAGGCCAAGCAGGTGGCACAGGCCAGCCAGATCTTCACCACGCACACGCCTGTACCTGCGGGCATTGACCTGTTCCCGCCCGATAAGGTGACGTACTATCTGGGGCGGTATGCTGAGGTGTTCGGGCTGGCGCGGGAGCAGTTCTTGTCCCTGGGGCGGGAGAACTCGGGTGACCTGGAAGCACCCTTCAGTATGGCCATTCTGGCGATCAAGATGGCTTCGTTTGTCAACGGCGTCAGTCTGCTGCACAGTGAAGTGTCGCGGGAAATGTTCAAACCTCTATGGGCGAAGCTACCGCTGAACGAAGTGCCAATTACTGCGATCACCAATGGAGTCCACGCCCGCAGTTGTGTGGCCAAGTCCACGCAGGATCTCTACGATCGATATCTTGGCCCGAACTGGGATCGTGCCCCTGCTGGCGACCCCCTGTGGGAGCGCATCTACTCCATTCCCGATGAGGAACTCTGGCGCAACCACGAACGCTGCCGCTCAGAGATGGTGATGTTTGTGCGCGATCGCCTCCAGCGCAGTTTGCGCGATCGGGGAGCCTCCGTCATCGAACTGGGGCAGGCACAGGAGGTTCTTGATCCGACCTGCCTCACGATCGGCTTTGCCCGCCGCTTTGCTACCTACAAACGGGCCACCTTATTCATGCATGATGTCGAGCGGATTAAGAAGATCCTGCTTGGCCTGGAGGATGGTGCAAAGGGCAAAAAGCGTCAGGTGCAGTTCATCATTGCCGGGAAGGCTCACCCAAAAGACACACCGGGCAAAGAATTGATTCGCGATATCATCCATTTCACCCGCGAAGAGGACATTCGTCACAATGTCGTCTTCATCCCCAACTATGACATTCGAGTCTCACGCATGATGGTGGCGGGATGTGATGTCTGGCTGAACACGCCCCGCCGTCCCCGCGAAGCATCGGGTACCAGCGGTATGAAGGCTGCTATGAACGGTCTACCCAACCTGAGCGTGCTGGACGGTTGGTGGGACGAGGCTGACTACGTGCTCACCGGATGGCCCATTGGCCACGGAGAGGACTACGAAGACCTGGCCTATCAGGACGAAGTAGAAGCGAATGCTCTCTACGACCTCCTGGAACAGGAGATTGTCCCCCTGTTCTATAACCGGGATGACGAGAGCATTCCCAGAGGGTGGATCGCCAAAATGAAAGATGCCATCCGGTTCAATTGTCCCCGA
>JBIKWV010000527.1:0-4339 GCA_044356135.1 Elainellaceae cyanobacterium | reverse complement strand
GCGAAGCCGCGCCTCTCTCAAAAACAATTACACCGCAACGCCCATCCACCCATTACCCATTACCCATTTCTAAAAACCCCTCCGATCGCACCGTAAACCCATACATTTGCCGAATCAAAAACAAAATTGCATCGCTCACGTATTGAGGAGAAACCGTTGCCGTCGCATCCTCGATCAAGATACTGTCGTATCCCAAGAAGCTGCCGTCTTGAAGGGTGGCAAACAAACAGCGATCGAGGTTAATCCCACCGTAGAGCAGCGTCGTGACGCCCAGATTGCGCAGAATGCTGTCGAGTTCATTGTCACAGAAACCGCTGAGTCGATATTTATGAACCTGAATGTCGGTCGGTTCAACCTGGAGGGAGGGAGTGATGGCAGCCCCCCAACTGTCCCGGCAAAGGATGTCACCACGGCCACTGGGGGCGCGATCGCCATAGTTCAGCTCCAGGCCGTCGCGGCTGCCCGCGTGCATGATGGTGGGGTTCAGATTCAGGCGATCGGGACGGTTACCCCAGTTGATCCAGATGATGGGGACGTGGAGCGATCGCAGGACTGGGAGCAGACGATTGAGCACCGGGATGGGAGCCAGCACGGGGGAAATATCAACGCCTTTGCTGGCGAACCAGCCTTCAGGATCGCAAAAGTCATTCTGCATATCCAGGATCAGCATTGCGGTCCGGTTCAGGTCAAGAACAATGTTCTGGGGTTGGGCGGCGATGGCAAATCTGCGGGGAGGAACCACAGGTCTGACCAGATCGACTTCCTGAGCAGTGACCGTCCAGACATTCGTGGGCGAAGTTCCGAGTTGAGGCATTGGAGAAACGGGTCTTGGTGAACGATACAGCGCATTTCAAGCGCATGAGAACCGAAATTTTTGTTGAGAGCCGCGCAGTGCGCGGCTCTCAACAAAAATTTGGATCCTATAGCCGTAGGCACGGTTGTTAGGAAGGGGTCAGGGGGTGCTTCCCCGTACCTCACCTGAGTAAGAACCGCTATATCTCAGCGCCAAGCGCTGTAAAAAAACTGGTGTATGACGTAACCGTGTTATGTCATACACCAGCCTTCCTGTGAATCAACGGAACTATTGCAGCGGTTTGCGATCCGCAGCAGCGGGAACCTGGCGATCGGCGGCAGGCGGCAGGAATTCAGCGTTGAAGACTTCCGTGGGGGCGGGAGTCTGCTTCAGATCAAAGCCCTCCACCGTTTGCTTGATGGTCTTCTCAAGACGAGCGGTATCGATACCCCCCAGACCATCCTTCTCCACTTCGCTGTTGATCCAGAAGTTGTCCAGAGCCAGTTGCAGACGCAGCTTTTCGGCGTCGCGGCTCATCGTCTGGTCACCCTTCGCCAGTACGCTGTCCAGGGCTGCGGTGGGATCTTTCAGGGTTTCCTGCAATCCGCGCAGGTAGGCTGTGACAAAGCCCTTCACCATTTCGGGGTTCTCTTTCAGGAAGGACTCCTTCACCAGGATAGAGTTGCCGTAGAACTCCAGGCCGTTGTCTTTGTAGTAGAAAATGTTGAGATCCTCCATCTTCTTGCCACCCTTCAGGATGGAGGGCAGCATCGAGGAGATAAAGCCGCTGATGGCATCAACCTGTCCATTCAGCAAGAAGGTTTCTCGCAACTTCGGCTCCATCGTAGTCCACTCTACTGAGTTGGGATCGACGCCCGTGCTCTCGGCGAAGACTCGCCAGAGGCGACGAGGCGCATCCCCAGCAGGGGCACCCAGTTTCTTGCCTGCCAGATCCTTGGGAGAGTTGATGCCGCTGCTCTTGAGGGAGACGATCGCAAACGGTGCCCGGTTGAAGGCGACAGCCACAGCCACCAGCTTGTTATCGGGGTTCTTCTGGTTGAACTCCATCATCGAGTACATGTCGCCAAAGCCGATGTCGTACTGACCAGCGGCGATTTTCCCGGCGGTGTCAGCAGAACCAAAGCCCCGCTCAAAATTGACCTCCAGCCCTTCCTCCGCGAAGTAGCCCTTCTCCATCGCCAGCGTCAGCGGTGCGTCTACCCCTTGCAGCAACCAGGAGAGCGTCACTTTGATGGGCTTGACTTCTTTCTGCTGAGGGCTGGCCGCAGGGCTGGCAGCCGTCGCTGCGGGGGATTCTGCCGCAGGGGATGTGGTGGTTGTCGGAGCCGTCGTGCAGGCGGTCGCCAGCATCAGGGTGGCAGCGGCCAAACTGGTTCCGAAAACCGTCCGTCTAATGCGTTTCTGGTTCATGTCCTCTCCTGAAAAGTTTTACTTTTAGTAAACGATAAACTAGCCCTTCACTGAAACTTTCCGATTTTTGGTCACAACGAATTGTTCTCGACCTAACAAAATGAGGCCCAAAATCACCATTAACCCACCAAAAATCTGTTGACCCTGCAACCGCTCCTGAAGTGCGACCCATCCCAGGGCCGCTGTCAGGGTGGGGTTGCTAATGGCAATGATGGACATCAGCGCAGCGCTGACCAGGTGAATTCCAATGTTATAGAGTAGTTGCCCCACCAGCGCAAGACTGGCGATCGCCACCATCATGGCCCACAGTGGTAGCCAGTTCCCCGGCGGTACTTCAAGGTTGACCACCAGCAGGCTGAGACTGGAGAGCACCAGCATCACTACCAGGTTGATCACCGTGAATGGAACGGGATGGATCGCCGGGAAACACATCTGTGCAGTAATCCCTTGAACAGAATAGGCCACACTGGCCGCCAGCGCTGCCACCACACCCCAGATCATCGCAGAACTGATGCCAGATAGCGGGGGGGCCACCAGCAGCGTACCGATAAACACCACCACCACGACAAAAATTCGCAGCGGCGAGGGCCGATCGCCAAACACCTTCCAGGACAGCAGCACCGTCATTGCCGGATGGCTGAAAAACAGCACCGTCGCAACGCCTGCGGGGATCTGGGCGATCGCTACAAAGAGCAGCGCCAGCGCCAACCACAGAAATGTACTGCTGAGGATGGATAACCGCAACAGCGATCGCCGATCTGTGTCAAACAGTTGCCGTAGACTGGCCCACGTCTGGGGATACATTCGGGTGGAGAATGCAGCCATGATGGGCAACATCAGCAACGATCGCATTTGCAGCGTCAGCAGGGAACTGGCAAGACTGGGTTGTAAAAGCCCTCCGGTAAACAATCCAAACAGCGATGCTTCGACGAAAATCAATCGCAGCAGCACATTTTGGGTGGCGAGACTGAAGGAGCCAATCAGAACAGCAACAAAACCAAGCATGGTATTTCGATGATGCTCCCTACTCCGTGGATCGTCGCCAACTGCATTTAACGACTTTTGGCAAATACCAAAAGCCTCTACCCATGAGCGTTTCAGGCTTCATGGAATGAGTAATTCAATCTTTATTTTGATACATCATATATGATATATGAACTGTAGCGGGTGCTACTTATTAAATCTCGCTGATCCGTCAGTCTTATAGCCAGCGCCGTTTGCAACCTTATAAGCTTGGGAGTCTCCGCCTTGTCTTCTCGACTGCCGCTGAATGCGCGATCGCCCGATAAAAGTCTGTCTCGCACGACTCAGGCCAACGTCACCGAGTATCTGCGAACAGCGATTCTTTCAGGCGAGTTGCCACCTGGAACCCGACTGGTACAGGCCGATTTAGCGGAAGTCCTGAATGTCAGTGTGACGCCGATTCGGGAAGCATTACGGGAACTCAGCACCGAGGGATTAATTGACCTGGATGCCTTTCGGGGGGCGGTGGTTCATACCCCAACCCTGGCAGAACTAGAAGACATTTTTGAGGTGCGGGCAGCACTGTTGCCGATCAATATCCGCAAGGGCATTCAGCAGATTGGTGAGCAAGAACTGGAGCAGGCGGAGACATTGCTGAACCAGATGGACAGGGAGGGCGATCGGGCCAGATGGCTGGAGTTAAACCGTCAGTTTCATGAGTTGCTGTATCGGGCCAGTCACAGCACTCGTTCTGCTGAAATATTGCAGCGACTATCGGATGTGGCTTCGGTGTATATCGGTCTGACGTTGAGCGATCAGATGTTTCAGAGGGAGGCATCGAATCAAGAGCATCGGTTGATTCTGGAGGCGTATCGCAAACAGGATGTGGAAGGGGCGATCGAGCTGATGCTGGGGCATATCAATAAGACGCTGGAGGTGGCCAGGGGGGTATTGGGGCGCAGAGGGACGCAGAGGGACGCAGAGGGACGCAGAGGGACGCAGAGGGACGCAGATGAACGCAGATGAACGCAGAGGGACGCAGAGGGACGCAGATGAACGCAGAGGGACGCAGATGAACGCAGATGAACGCAGATGAACGCAGATGAACGCAGATGATCGCAGATGAACGCTGAGGGACGCTGATGATCGCTG
>JBIKWV010000275.1:0-6258 GCA_044356135.1 Elainellaceae cyanobacterium | reverse complement strand
CAAGCGCGTGAGGTACAAAGTTTTTGTTGAGAGCCGCGCGGAGCGCGGCTCTCAACAAAAATTTTGCTTCTATGCTCAGCTTAGCGCTGTATCCAGCGCTAAGCTGGATAAATTTCATCCACTCATCTACCCAACACCCATGCTCACCTTCCAAGAATTCTTCGCCGCCTGCGCCGGATACTGGAAAACCGATCGCATCTACCACTTCATGCTGAAAGGGGAGATCGAGCGTTCCTACACTGAGTTCCAGGCACTTCTGTTGAATGAGGCCGAGAAGCAGAAAATTCTGGAGGTGTCGGCTCCGGCAAATCAGAACTTCTCCGTTGACTCAACGAAGGGGGGGGAGTGTCCGGGGTTTGCCATTCACTTTGATACCGAGTCTGAGAAGGGCGAAAAGGTGTCGATGAGTCTGAAGGCGCTGTTTGTGCCGGATGCCTTTGTTAGCGTCAGCCCTACTGAGGTTCAGAGGTCTCCCCTGCCGCTGGCAGCACAGGTGGCAATGGAATCAGAAGGGGAAATGATTCAGGGCTACTATTTGCGGGATGAAGGCTATTCCGAGGGAGGGGCGATCGCCGGACGCTTCACCTACCAGCCCACCCGCCAAACCCTGGAGATGACCACCTATTACAACCGCTCGGTGGCGGTGGATCAGATGCGGTTTATCTCAGATGACGTGCGGATGCGCACCATCGTTACCTACCGTCGTCCTGCGCCGGATGAAACACCCTCGATAATCGACCTGATTGGTTTTGGGGTCGAGCGAAAGGGGCAGTAATACAGGGTGGAAATGCTGTATATCTCCAACTCCAGGTAGTCGCCAGCGAAAGGAGCGATAATAAGGGTCTGTAGTTCGAACTGGCGGCTGGCATGAAACGGCGATCGCTCCTGATTGGTACTGGTGCTCTGGCGGCTGGCGCGTTGCTGGAGGGGTGCAGCTTGATGCGCGGGGAACCCGGATTGCGGGTCGAATTCCTGCGTGGGTCGTTTCCGGCACAGCTATTAGGGGAGTTTCAAACGCTGCATTCGACCCGACTCAAGTTTACGCCCCAGGAGCAGTTGGCCACCCTGTTTCAGCTCCTTCAGAGATGGAGTCCAACGGCTCCCAAACCCACTCCTGGTTTCTCCCTCTCGCTACCCTGGAGTGGCTCCAGTCAGCAGAGAACGCCCGATGACCTGGTGACGCTGGGAGATGCCTGGTTGACCGCTGCCATCCAGCAGCAGTTGATTCAACCGCTGGCTATCGCCGATCTGGCCGAATTGAATCAGCTTCCCCCGCAAATGCAGACGCTGGTGCGGCGGGATGACCAGGGCAATGTCGCACCATCAGGCAAAATCTGGGCTGCACCGTATCGCCTGGGAACGATGGCGATCGCCTACCGCAAAGACGAAATGGCCCGACTGGGCTGGACGCCAAAGGACTGGAGCGACCTGTGGCGACCGGAATTACAGCGACGGATCTCACTGCCCGATCGTCCCCATGAAGTGATTGGAATGGCGCTGAAACGATTGGGGCGATCGGTGAACGAGTTGGATCTGAATGCGGTGCCGGAGTTACAGGCCACCCTGGATCAGCTCAATCAACAGGTCAAGTTCTATAGCTCCGACGCTTTCCTCCAGCCGCTGATGCTGGACGATACCTGGGTGGCGGTGGGCTGGTCTACCGACCTCCAGCCGCTGGTGCAGCGCGACACCCGGATGGCGGCGGTGGTGCCTGCGTCGGGGACGATGCTGACAGCAGATCTGTGGGTGCGCCCTGCCACGGCAACTCCAGCGGGTGGAGCTTTGCCGGAATTGGTGCAGCAGTGGATCCGCTACGGATGGAAACCGAATACCGCCATCCGCCTTTCTCTGCTTACCTCGGCGGTTTCTCCCGTAGTCCTGTCCCAGAACCGGGAGACTTTGCCGCCTGCCCTGCGAAACGACGAGTTACTTCTCCCCAGCCCTCAGACGCTGGAGCAAAGTGAGTTTCTGGCAACACTCCCCGCTGCTACGGTTGAGCAGTACCGCCAGGAATGGCTGCGGCTGCGCCAGGGGAGCTAGGACTGCCCTGCAATCCACCCCGTCCGCTGGAGTCGAGGAAGACCCGACAGGCTGGACTGCCATTACTGAAGTTACAGAGGTAGGCTGCCAGAAATTCACCTTCGTGGTTAAAGATTCGGGTGTTGTACCCGAACGCTTTAGCAGCGGTGCCAAACTGGTTCAGAAAAGTATATCGCTCAAGGTAGGTGTAGATACTCCAGATCTGCTCGTTGACCACCAGTTCCACACGTGGTGGCGTCCCGTCCTTCCCAGAAAATGCCTGCCACCGATCCAGTAGTTTCCCCCCAAACTGGCGCTGTACCCACCACAGACTGGGAATTGTCATCGAGTCCTGGGAGACGCTGTAGGAGGTCATCACCGAGCCATCCGTGGGTAGTGTGTCGGAGTAGAGCCAGCGGGTTTCCAGGGGATCCCGGAGAAGCTGGAGTGTTTGCGTATCGAGAATATCCTGCCGTGCCTGAACGGGTGATTGTACGGTCAGACCCATGGCCACGACAGCAGGCAGCAGCCAGAGTTGTCGAGAGACGTGGTGGTGGGTTTTCGACATCGTTCAGGGGTCTCCCATCTGAAACAGGTTTACAGCAATTCCTGATAGCGGGGATCCGCCTGGAGCCGTTTCAGCACTTGCTTAATTTCCTGGGTACGATCCTTCTTGACGATCAAGGTTACCTTATGATCGCGGACGATGACGGTGTCTTCGATGCCAATTGTCACAATCAAATCGTTGTCATCGGTGGCATAAAAAAGTCCCCCCTGAGTGTCGATGCCAATGTGTTGGGCTAATTCCACGTTGGGGTTGTCACCCTTCAGCAGTCGTTCGATCGCATTCCAGTCGCCCAGGTCATCCCAGGGGAACGTAACGGGCAATACGGCAGCACGACTGGTCTTCTCCATCAGGGCGTAGTCGATGCTCTGCTTCGGGAGTTTGGGATAAACGGCTGGCCCTTCGCTGACCAGCGGTTCGTAGATATAAGGAGCGTGCTGTTTCAGCTCACTCAGGGCGATCGCCGCCTGAAAAATGAACATGCCGCTGTTCCAGCTATAGCGATCGCTGGCCAAAAATTCTTTTGCGGTCTCCAGGTCGGGTTTCTCCGTGAAGCGGTTGACCCGATAACTGGCCAGTCCCAGACTTTCACCCAGCGGTTCCCCCTGCTCAATGTAGCCGTACCCTGTAGAGGGGAAGGCAGGTTTGATGCCCAGGGTGGCGATCGCCGACTGGGTGCGCGCGAGTTCAGCAGCAGCTCTCAGGGTGTGCTGGAAGGCGGTTTCATCGTCAATCCAGTGGTCTGCGGGGAAGAAGCCAATGACCACATCGTCGCCGTATCGACGTGCCACCTCCAGCGTGGCCCAGGCAACTGCGGGAGCGGTATCGCGGCCCTCGCTTTCGACCAGCAGGTTGGCTTCGGGGAGGTTGGGCAGTTGTTCACGGACGCCATCTGCCAGATGGGCAGCAGTGATGACCCACAGATCCTGCCACCCCCCCGACAGCGCCAACAAGCGATCGGCGGTGGACTGCAACAGACTCTTGCCGCTGCCGTCTAAGCATAGAAACTGCTTGGGTTTGGCCTTGCGGCTCAACGGCCAGAATCGTTCTCCCTTACCACCCGCCAAAATCACTGGTATCATGCTGAACTCCCACTGCTGGTTTCGACCCAATCCTATTCTTTTTCCTTCATCCGGCGTACCCATCTGCGATTTACTTTACGGCATCTTCACCATCAGGCAAGTGTCTGAGAAGCGTTGGCCTGAGCCACTTTTTAGTGATTTTGTGGGGGGTGACCCTGAACCTCCAGTCTCAAAAGTTAAAGAAAAGCTGATAAAAGTAAACTTTTTCTGCTAATCTGCATCGAAGCTAGATTTATGGCGATCGCCCAAGTTTCCCTGAATCGCATCTGGCGGAGGGGATGGAGTTCTCCCGACGTGACAGCCTATCAGAGCGTGCTTCTTGCTCAAATGTACCCTTGGATAGTTTCCTGATCTGTCCCCCGAGGCTAGGCAAAGCATAGTGTTTACGTGGAAGATAAGATGTGTGTAGAAATGTAAGCGTGAGGTGTGAGACGGAGTGGTAAGGTCTAACAGCAAGCCTGAACAGCAATCAGTCCCAGAATCGCCAACGCCCGAAACCCCTGTAGCGGGATCTGTAGCAGACAATCCTGCCACGCCAGTCTCCTCAGAGTCTACGTCTGCTCCCCCACGAGTTACGGTGATGGTCTCTGCCCCCTCCAGTTCCTCGATTGGAAATGGCTGGAGTGGTTTTTTTCGAGGAGCTTTCTGGAGCTTTACATTTGCCACAACGGCTCTGGTGTCAGCCAGTGTTGGGGCAATGTTGACCATGATGACAACTGCCCCTGCCGAGACGCCTGTGCAGTCTGCCCGCTCTTCCCTCAGCGACCTGATCAGCCAGACTATTGGCTATCGAGTGTCCCGTCCGGTCAATATTCTGGTGATGGGGATTGACCGGGTGCTGGGAGTGCCTCAGGATTCCCCTGATGTTCTGGCTGGACGCAGCGATACGATGCTACTGGTTCATGCTGACCCTACCACGGGTACCGCCAGCATCCTTTCGATCCCCAGGGATACCCGCGTTGATATCCCCGGCCTCGGCACCTCCAAAATCAATGCAGCGAATGAGGTCGGAGGCCCTCAACTGGCGGCTCGGGTGGTCAGCCGCAATATGGACGGCGTGCCCATTGACCGCTACGTCCGGGTCAGCACTGAAGCCTTCCAGGAGTTGGTGGATTTGCTGGGGGGGGTCAGGGTTTACGTCCCTTACCGCATGATCTACACCGACAACACGCAAAAGCTCAAGATCGATCTCCAGCAGGGCTGGCAAACCCTGAACGGGGATCAGGCTGAGCAGTTTGCACGCTTCCGGAATGATGGGATTGGGGATGTCGGGCGGGTGCAGCGTCAGCAGCAGTTGATTCGCGCTCTACAGGAACGCCTGACGAATCCGGCAGTACTGCCCAAGGTTCCGCAAATTATTCAGCTTCTACAGACCCATATTGATACCAACCTGACGCTGAATGAAATGCTGGCACTGGCGAACTTTGGCATGGGGTTGAACCAGGATAGCTTCCGTATGGTTATGCTCCCCGGTCGGTTCAGTACGCCCGATGAATCGGTGGCCAGCTACTGGATTATGGATCCGGTGGGGCGCGATCGCATTATGCAGGACTTCTTCCGGGTCAATCGAATCGAGACAGTGGCTGAACCACTGTCTACCAGTAGCCTGCGCATCGCAGTGCAGAATAGCACGGGCGATCCTCAACGGGGGGCGGAGATGGCAACTTACCTGCGTCAAAAAGGGTTTAATAATGTATACGTGATCGAGGACTGGAGCGATCCCCAGACCCAGACCCAGATTATTGCTCAACGGGGTGATTTGCAGAGCGCCAACCGTCTACAAACCTTTCTGGGACTCGGTCGTGTTGTTCCCGCCTCGATTGGCGACCTGGACTCTGACCTGACAATTCGTGTCGGTAATGACTGGGTGAAACCCGCTGCAACTCCAACACCATGAACGTATTGCCATCAGCCCCTTTAAGTCATTCCCCTGAGGACGCCTCGGATCGCAGAGGATGGTTGCACCGGGTCAGTCGTCTGATGCTGGTGCTGGTGCTGGCGGTGATCTGGGTACTGATGCTGGCCCTCCCTGCCCAGGCAATTGACACGGTTAACTACAACAACGCCAATCTGAATGACCGTGACTTCTCCAATCAGGAGCTCACCGGGAAGACTTTTGTCTCAGCGGAGATGCGCGGCATTGACTTTCACGGTTCTAACCTGACGAATGCCATTCTCACCAAGGGTATCCTGCTGAATGCCAACCTGAGGGGGGCAAACCTGACGGGTGCGCTGATTGACCGGGCATTTCTGCTGGGGGCCGACCTGACCAACGCGATTTTGGAGGATGCCACGGCAACCCGCACCAGTTTTCAGGATGTGACGATCACGGGAGCTGATTTTACCAACGCCATACTCGATCGCTACGAAATTTCTCAGCTCTGTCAGCAGGCAGACGGCGTGAACCCCGTGACGGGGGTTGCCACCCGCGATAGCCTGGGGTGCAGATCCTGATATATCAGTTCTCACTCAGGTGCGGTAGGAGGGTTGGGGGCGGGGCACCGCCCCCTCCCTGACCCAAGCACAGACTGCTGTAGAGTTACGGCGGGTGGGGGGGGGGCCCCCCCCCCTCCCTGAGCCAAGCACGGACTG
>JBIKWV010000274.1:0-6265 GCA_044356135.1 Elainellaceae cyanobacterium | reverse complement strand
GAGATGGGCACACGTTGTTTTGCCCATCCTACGATCTCAACATCATGCACCCCCCGTAGGATGGGCAAAGGGCGAAAGCCCGTGCCCATCAGCTTTTATCAACGCTGGAGATGGGCACACGTTGTTTTGCCCATCCTACGATCTGACCGCTAACCCATTCGGTTCATTTGCGCGCGATCGCTCACAAAACCAACAACCCGATCACTCATGCAAGGCGATCGCTTCTAGAAATAAATAAACCGATCGCCGACACATTTTGTTGATCAAAAGAACACAATTCTGATATAATAAATATCATAAATCTATGAACACTTCTACAACTCCAAAAATAAATGAATCAAAAGCCTCAAAAATCAAAAAAATAGCCTCAAAAATCAAAAAATTTTCGATCGCGCTAACGCGCGAAAGAGAGCAAAAGAAAGAGGGCAAAGGGCAAAATGGCAAGAGAGAAAAGGGAAACAAAGTCCTCACGAGAAGACGCAAACCACCCGAAAACCGAGAAAGAAGTGGCTGCGGTAGTCGGGGGCGCCGTAGTCGCGACACGCAGCGCGACAGTACCCAGGGCTGAAGTACCAGGAACCGCCCCGCATCAGCCTTCTAGCTTCTTTGTCATTAGTTAGCCATGCACTTCCGTCGCTCGGTGCATCCTGATAATTTTCATGCCAGTGATCAGCGCACCACTCCCAAACATTGCCGTGCATATCGTACAATCCGAAGGAATTGGCAACTCCAAAATATCCCACAGGAGTCGTTTCGTTCATTCTGCTATCATTGTAATTCGCAAGGACAGGCGTAATTTTGTCTCCGAATGAGTAAAGCGTTTCTGTCTTTGCTCGGCAGGCATATTCCCATTCGGCTTCAGTCGGCAGGCGATAGTTCTGGTTGGTCTTTTGGGAGAGGCGATCGCAAAACTCCACTGCTGCTCGCCAGGATACAAATTCCACCGGGCGATTATTTCCCTTAAATCTGGACGGATCAGGATCTAAATCAATATTGACTTTGGGCAATCCTGCCACAGTTTTCCACTGCGCCTGGGTGACCGGATACTTGCCCATCCAGAAAGATTTCCCAATCGTAACTTCATGTCGAGGCAATTCAGAATCGTTAGTCTTTTCGCCCTCTGGTGAACCCATCCAAAACCGACCCGCAGGAATTTGCACCATTTCCAGAGCAACACCCTCTCCCAAATCAGCTTGAACGACTTGGGCAGGGGCTAAAAGTTCAATTTTTTCAATGACTTTATCTTCAACCTGTGCCAGTTTCACTACGAACTCTGGAGGCGTTTGTCCAAGCTGCTTCAATGCAAATGCAGCACTTCTGCGAACCCATCCCTGTTCGCTGTCTTTTTCTACGATCTTCCACAAGGTTGGAACCGCAATCTTCGCGGCTGCTCCCATGGCTCCCAGGTCACGGGCAACTCGCGCCCGATAGTCATCATCGGGAGCATCCTGCAAGATGTTAATTAAGTTATTAACCTGTCGCTGTTCCTTAATGCGCTTTAGTTCTTCTGGCTTGAGGTCCGCCAACTTCTGAAGCCTGTTGAGAACGCTCTCCGGCACCCGACCCGATCGATTCCTGGTCGGATAGGTCTGGCAGCAGTTATACACCGCCACCAAAAACCCATTGATTCCCTGTACGTCCAGGGGTGGTTGCTGGTACTGCTTCTGCTCAAGTTGATTAAAAAACTCGTCGTTCCATTGCTGTAGCAACTCTGCTTCTGTCCGCTCTGCTGGATGTTTCGCAGACAGTTTTCCCTGACAGAGATCATCAACCAGATAGAGCGCTGCCAGGTATTCTGCAACCGGGTCAAGAATAATCTTAACTCTACCCGATGAGCCAGCCGGGTGCAGAATTCGCACCCGTTCTTCCAAATTCGTTAAACAATCATCTGCGTCCTTCAGTTTTTCTTCTGGCTTATCCTTGTCGCTAAAGTCTGCCAATCGGTTCCTCACCTCCTCATGGGAGACATCCGTTGGCCTGTAGTCATTCTTCAAGCATTCCCATGCGATCGCCTTTGCATCCCGCCGAATTCTTTCCCGATTGTTTTGTTTGTCCGTCTCACTCGCTGTCATCTCATCTGCCGCAGCACTGAGACGGTCTAAATAGCTGAGAATCAGGTCGGGAATATTCTCAGGCAAATGATCGATCAATCTTCCTTGCTTCTCCCAATTTGCAAAGATCTCATCTGCGTATATCCGTGCCAGCAACACCGTTGTACTTCTGAGGGTGTCGGCTACCATATCAGACAATTTCTGGCAGCTCTGGTAAAAGTCTGAATCCTTCAGGTCTTGTTCAGTCTTTCCACTCTCCCGCGCTTTTCGTTTGAGGTAAGCATTGATAAATCCAGACAGTTTATCTTGTTTTATTTCAAGTGCTTTCAATTTTGTGGGTTTTCGTCCAAGATCCTTGTTTTCTGGGCGAGAGGTCAGAATTAAAGCCTTGATGGGCGTCTCTGTCAGGGTTCTGGCAATCTTTGGATAGGTACTTTCTGCATCTAGCTCAGAAACATGATCAATGATGACCAAAATACGCTTCTTCTGTAATAAAACTTTCAATAATTCCTCGTCGATCGACTCCCAGTTTGGCAGTTCCTGACGAATGGCCGTCAGAAGTGAGATGTCTTCCTCCAGGTCTCGGTCGATCAGAACTGGAAACATCCGATGCTGACAGAGCCGTTCTGCCTGATTCTGGTCGTCCTGCTCCTCTGTTTTCAAGCCTGCGCCCCATCTGGCAATCTGGCAGGCGGGACTGGTTTTTCCAGTGCCTCCCGCTCCCCAGATGAGTAAACAGCTTTCATCCTCTTTTCTGAACGTTTCCTTGAGCTTCTTGTTTTTAGCATCCAGAAGAATGTCTTCTCCACCAAAGCGAACAGGCAGCGGAATATGGATCTTTCTCTTCTCTACGGCAGGAGTCTCCAGAAACTTACTGGAGTACTGAGTCAGCCACTCTTCGACCCATCGATCCAGCACCCTGGGCTGATACTTCAACCAGCGCAGCACCCCAATCGGCACGTCAATCCCCAATTTCTCAATCTTCAACTGAGCAGGAATCATCGCTGAGTAGAGTCGAGGGTTTAGCCAGAACGCCAGCAAGTAGAAGACTGCGATCGCCCCGACCAACCCAATGCCACCTGCTGCCTGGGGATTCTGCTCCACCCAACCCCTGATTTGCTCAACCCCAGGCTGCCCTGTGGCAGAACGACCCGCCCCACTGCGAATCTGCCGCAAAGCCCGTGTTGCCTCAAGCTGGATCAATGCACTTTCCTGTGGATCACTGCTGCGTTGCGTCAACAACTCCACAATTTTGAGTTGTTCGGCGCTGGCAGTTTTTTCAGCCTGAGCCATCTGCGACAGAACATCGATCGCCAGACTCCGCGCCACTTCAGGACGGGTGCGATCGCCCACCAACTGCACCAGTCCTTCCACCGCAGGCGCACCCATCCGCTCCAGTACGGCTACCGCTGCCGATCGCGCCTGCACATTCGGGTTATTTTCCAGGTGCCAGATCAGGGGTTCTGCGGCGTTATTGCACTGACTGAGGGTGGCGATCGCCCTTTCCTGCTCATCCCCTGCACTGGCCAGTTTGCCGATCAGCGCCTGGACTTCTGGCTTGGTGCAGGAGGCGATCGGGCTGCTGGTGGTTGCGAAGGCAGGCAATGGCAGAACCAGCACACTCAGTCTTAGGGTCAGAGAAACCACCGGAAACAGCAGGGGGAACTTTGTCATACCGTTTGAAGCCAGATCCGGCGCGAGATGACGAAATTTTATCGCACATTATCTAAACAGCGAAAATAGGGCAACGCAATCGGGGGTACAGGGCGATCGCCCCCAGTGTTCAAAATTCACGTTTCCCAAATCTGACCCCTTACAGAGCCTCGCTGGCTTGCGTTTTAAGGCGAGATGATTTGGGTGGGGAAGTGCGGCGCGGTGCACTTCCTGCCTTAAATTAAAAGCCTACCTCGCCTATAATCGAGTTACGATTTCTGCTGAACGCTATGACTGCCCTGATATTGCCCACGCTGAAAAATCTACCGTTTCCCTTACCGATTGATGGAACTGTAAGGATTGAGATTCAGGAAGGCATTCCCGTCTTCTGTGCCTCCGCTGCATTGCAGCAGCACATTGAGGAGATGTTGGTGAAACACCAGCAGGCATCCCTGAGTGCAGAAGAAGAAGAAGAATTGAACTATTACGAGGAAATGGATGACTACCTGAGTTTTGTCAATCGCATGGTGCGAAATCTATATTTCACTCAGCAGTAAAATCAATCATCAGTAAGCGTGTCTTTTCGCAGCAAACTCTCTGACGTGCTTCAGGATCAGGTAAGGCAAAGAGCCAATCATCTATGTGAGTACTGCCACGCATCGGAGAAGTGGCAATACGTCAAATTCACTGTCGATCATGTGATACCCGTCTCTCTCGGTGGCGATAGCCAATTTGGAAACCTCGCTTTAGCCTGTTTTCACTGCAATCGCAGGAAGACAAATCGTCTCACCGCGATCGCCCCTGAAACTAATTCAGAGGTTCCACTGTTCAATCCACGTCAACATCAGTGGTGCGATCATTTTTCCTGGTCTGCCGATGGCCTTATAATTCTGGGTCTAACAGAGATTGGAAAAGCAACGATCGCCCTTCTCGATCTAAATCGAGAGCGAGTTCTCCAGATTCGTGCAGCCGATATAGAAATCGGCAGGCATCCCCCTGTGGGAAATCCGATTCAAGAACTTTAAGTGTCTGCACTCGTCAAATACAGCCATTGCCGGGGGAGGGCGGGGGAGTCCCGTGAGCCATGCCGAACGGTGAGGTCAATTCAAGGCCCGCGCTACTGTTTATCCCAGGCGTGAACGATGCCACTACACTGACCAAAACCAATGCGGGCAAACCCCTCCCGCTGACAGTAGCCGCGCAAAATCACCTGATCGCCATCGGCCAGAAACGATCGCAGTTCTTCAGTCGGCAGTTGAATCGGGTTCGCCCCCCGCTGAGTGATCTCCAGCAGACAACCCTGCGTCCCCGGTTCAGCTCCCGATACCGTGCCACTGGCCAGCAAGTCACCCGGTCGCAAATTGCAGCCGTTGCTGGTGTGGTGCGTCACCATCTGAGCCAGCGTCCAGTACATCTGCTTGAAAGAGGTCTGGCTGAGGCGGAAGGGTTCCAGGTGGCGATCGCGCATCTCAGCCGAGGCCAGGAACACCTCCAGCGTGATTTCAAACCCGCCGTGCTCCTGATTCGTAGAGGAGGAGAGATAGGCCAAAGGAGCGGGGTCACCGTCGGGGCGAGAGAAAGCGGGACAGCGGAAGGGAGCCAGCGCTTCCAGAGTGACCACCCACGGAGAAATGCTGGTGGCAAAACTTTTGGACAGGAAGGGGCCAAGGGGCTGGTACTCCCACGCCTGGATATCCCGTGCGGACCAGTCGTTCACCAGACACAGGCCAAACACATGATTTTCTGCATCGTCCAGGGCGATCGCCTGTCCCCAATCATTCCCCATCCCCACAAACGCACCCACTTCTAACTCATAGTCCAGCAAACGTGAGGGTTCAAAACTGGGTGTCGCATCCGGCGGTTTGCGCTGTCCCTGGGGGCGAGGAATCGGCGTACCGCTGGGAAAAATCGAGGAGGCGCGACCGTGATAGGCAATCGGCACGTATTTGTAGTTGGGCAGCAGCGGATTGTCGGGACGAAACAGTTTGCCGACCGTGGTGGCGTGAAAGATAGAGGCGTAGAAGTCGGTATAGTCCCCAACGGTGGCTGGCAGCAGCAAGGTTGCTGTTTCCATTGGGATGAGCATCTCCGGGTGGGGAGCGGCTCCCTGACGAAGCAACCGACTGAGGGCGAGGCGGAGGCTGGAGAGGGGAGCAGTTCCCAGCGCCATCAGGGAATTCAAGGTTGAGGCCGTACAGGCGGATTGGAGCGTTTCGGGGAGGTCGGGCAGCAGTCCTGAACGAACACAGGCGGAGAGGTCGAGGATGCGATCGCCAATGGCCACCCCAATTCCTGGTCTGTCCTGCGAAACAAATACCCCAAACGGCAAATTTTGAATCGGAAAGTCGGTCTGCGGGTTGTTGGCAGAATCAACCCAGCTTTTGAGCGCAGGATCGTGAGTTTCGTTGAGCGGCAGTGTCATAGTCACAGGGATTCAATAACATCTGAAGCTCACCGCAGAGGCGCAGAGGACGCAGAGTTTAATCTTTGCGCCCTCTGCGCCTCTGCGGTGCCCCATTTCATAGCAGATGCAACTGGGTCAGGTCATACACAGCTTCTTT
>JBIKWV010001108.1:0-6281 GCA_044356135.1 Elainellaceae cyanobacterium | reverse complement strand
CTCATTGCGAAAACTGAAGAGTTGGATCGTTTCTTTTCTCTCTCTATAGATCTACTTTGCATCAGCACTCTCGATGGGCACTTCGTCCGCCTGAATACCCAGTGGGAGCGAACGCTAGACTGTCCAATGAACGTCATTGAAGGGAGCAGCTATCTCACCTGGCTCCACCCTGACGATATCGATGCAACCAATGAGGCTTTGACTCAACTGCAGCAAGGCCAGGAAATCCTCGGTTTTGTCAACCGATTCCGTCACCGCGACGGCTCCTATCGATGGCTAGAATGGCGTTCTATCGCATCTGGCAACTATACCTATTCAGTCGCACGCGACATCACAGAGCGTAAACAACAGGAACTGATCACCTCCGCCAATTTGATAGATACCCAACTGCTACACAACCTGAGTACCCAACTGCTCATCGAAACAGACATTCAGGTGTTTTACAACGAGATTTTGACAGCGGCAATCGCCCTTACCCAGGCAAATGCCGGCAGCATCCAAATCCTGGATACTGCAACACAAGAACTGCTGTCTCTCGCGTCCCAAGGATTTGACTCCACTCTCACCACTCTCTTCCATCATGTCAATATCGCCTTTAACACATCCTGGGGGTTGGTGCTGACCACAGGCGATCGCTGCTTTATTGATTTTGATGTACCCTGGTACGATGACCTTAATGCTTCTTGGCCATTACTCGTGGAGGCAGGTTATCTCTCTGCCCAATCTACCCCGTTGATCAGTCGCTCTGGCAATCCAATTGGTTTGATCTCGACGCTCTGGCACGAACACCACCGACCCAACGAGCGTGAGTTGCAGTTTCTCGATTTGCTGGCGCGTCAAGCCTCTGATCTGATTGAGCAAAGGCAAGCTGAAGCAGAACTCCTGCAGAAAAATCAGGAACTCCTTCGTGCAACACAATTGAAGAATGAGTTCCTGGCAAATATGAGCCACGAGCTGCGAACTCCCCTGCATCTCATTCTCACCGTGAGCGAAAGTTTGCAGGAAGGCGTCTATGGCGAACTCGCCCCCAGACAGTCCCGCGCACTAAATACCATTCAGAAGAGCGGTGCCCACCTGCTGGAACTGATTTCTGATATCCTCGATATCGCTAAAATCGAGGCTGGAGAGCTGTCTCTGACCTTTGCCCCGACAGCAATCCCGCTCCTCTGTCAGGCCAGTCTATCGTTTGTGGCAGAGCAGGCTCGGGGAAAAAACATTCAACTAGAATCTCGAATTCCTGTCAATCTGCCTAATGTCATGGTCGATGAGCGTCGCCTCCGTCAGGTTCTCATTAATCTACTCACCAACGCAGTCAAATTCACACCGGAAGGGGGCTATGTCTCTTTTGAAGTAAACTTGTCCCCCTCAGAAAGATCTGATCTTGCTGATAGTTCCGCTCCCTACCATCTCCGTTTTATCGTCACCGATACGGGAATTGGAATTGCTCCAGAGAATATGGAAAAACTTTTCCAACCCTTCATACAGCTTGATAGCTCACTCAATCGCCGCCATGAGGGAACTGGTCTTGGCTTAACTCTGGTGAAACGAATCGTTGAACTCCATCATGGAACAATCGACGTATCCACCGAAGTGGGCCGGGGAAGCTGTTTTACAGTGCAACTACCCTGCCACACCTGTGATGTGCCAACTAACACCTGAACTCTGCTCTAGCCATTGACAAAACCAAGCCTCCCGTGTGCTCACTCACAAACCCAATCTTTACGAGACGCAACACATTCTCTACATATTTGACAGGTTGTCTTTGTATCGCCTCTCCCATCTCTTTCGCTCTTTCCTGATTTTGTTGATTGCAGGAGAAATCTCTCCTCAAATCAGTGTTATTGCTAAATTCTTGACTACTTGAAAGATATGATTATGCAATCGCTCTCCACACAAAAACCTTCTAGCACCCTCGCGCCAACACCTTTCATCGCCGCGATCCCATCAAGTGCGATCGCTCTCCTCCTAAAAGGCTTCCACCACGGGTAGATAGCTATATCGCAAACGCAATCAGAAAACTGTGCAATCGCCCTCTGCCTTAATGGCTTCCGGTCTCCTCCGCATCCCGGGTAGACGCCATCGCCTGCATCCCAAAACCTACACGTACAATCGCCCTCTTTCTGGATGGCTTCCAGCACAGATGCTGCCAAAATTCCGCTTTGCCAGAACATAGTGTGCGATCGCCCTCTTCCTTAAAAGCTTCCAGCACTTGGTTCCCAGACGCTAGCCCTACCAGGTTTAAAGCTGCGATCGCCCTCTTCTTAAAAGGCTTCCAGCGCCGTAGGCCATGAAACGCCCATACAGGGCCGACCCATTTGCGCTTCTGCAAGCACCGATCAAAAAAGTCGCAATCGGGTCATATTGAATTTTCGATGTTCTGGATGGCTCTGAATAACTTGCTTTGCCTTGATTTCGGCGAATGCAAGCAAGATTAATTCAGGTTGCCCATCTGGTGGTTGTTTGAGCCGATTGGCTCAAACAATGATTGATGCTTGCAACAGGGGGGGACGATTAGCGCAGGCTCCCTACGCTTAGTTCACGGCGCTCTGAAAGAGTCTGACCCGCTAACGACGCCTAGCACTTGCGCCTCATTTTATTTTACCCTTTTTCTGTTTTTCTGGCGATTTTTCCTTGCCCCTCACCACCCCCTACCGTCTCTCATCACCCTCCGTTTGAATCAGGCGAATGAATTCGCCTGGAGCCGAACCTGAAAACTCTCGGTTGCGTTCTGCCACCCGTTCCGCTCCGTTGCTTTCCCATGCTGGAGGGGCTGAAGCCCCCTCACTTCAGCCTACCTTTTGGCCTTTTGTCATGTCTCACACTCTTCGGACTCTTACGCAAATTTGGTGAAAAAAGGTGCGATCGCCACCACCAGCACCCTGTACTTTGCGATCGCTCTCTCATCAGAGGCAATTACCGCTTTCCCTTTGAACTTTTCCCTGGAATGGGGCGAGCGCGTTTGCCAGAGGGAGCGATCGATTCCCAACCGAAAAGCCAGAACACACGCTCATAGAGATGCTAAAAAACAGGGAAGAGGACTAAAGGGCAAGAAAGCAGAGGGCTACTGAAGATTTCTCGGAAAATCGCACACCACTCGAAAACCGAAAGGGAGGTTGCAGTCAACGGGGAGGTAGTGGCCGCGATACGCGGAGCGACAATAACCCGAATCATAGAAACAGTAGCCACCACGAACCACTCTGTCCTCGCTCTCACCAAGCACCCAGGGACTTCCATCGGTCGGTGCCCCTTCATAGTTACGATGCCAGTGATCTAGACACCACTCCCACACATTCCCGTGCATCTCGTAGAGTCCATACCCGTTCGCCGGAAACTGCCCAACTTCCGTTGTTCCGTGTCGAAACATCCCTTTAGGTTCAAACTGGTAAGTGTAATGTCCGTCATAATTTGCCAACTCACTGCTCAGTGTTTCTCCATAGTGAAACGGGGTTATTGTGCCTGCCCGACACGCATATTCCCATTCTGCTTCGCTCGGTAACCGATACTGCCGCCCTGTTTGGGCGGACAGGCGATCGCAAAACGCCACCGCATCGCACCAACTCACACGCTCAACCGGGCGATGCGCGCCTTTGAATCGACTGGGATTTTCTCCCATCACTGCTTCATACTGCGCTTGCGTCACCGCGTACTGCCCCATCCAAAACTCAGTCACACTCACTTCATGCTGCGGACTTTCATCTTCTGAACGATCCTTCTCGGATGCAGGTGACCCCATGAGGAATCGCCCTCCTGGGATCGGCGCTAAGTCCAGTACCGTAATTCCCACTCGCT
The DNA here is from genome assembly GCA_044356135.1 of Elainellaceae cyanobacterium. Classification (GTDB taxonomy): domain Bacteria; phylum Cyanobacteriota; class Cyanobacteriia; order Elainellales; family Elainellaceae; genus CAZVXA01. The sequence continues at coordinate 2,492 of JBIKWV010001108.1, read as the reverse complement.
CTCGAAAGATGCGGGTTCTCCTTGCTTCCCGGTGAATAATCTCCCCCCGCACATCCACTGTCACAACCTCATAGGCGTGGGTCAATCCGGCATCTTCTGGCCGCACTTGCACTGCTTGTTGCCTCATCGTCTTTCACCCACCGTTCTCAATATCTCTTCTGCTTTTAATCTCATCGAATTCATCTGCAAAATCCATTCGCAAATACACTGTTCTCAACAGTTTTGGCTATTCATGTTCGCGGATGGTTCTGGTTGTGGCGCTCCCTCTCAGTTCTAGATGGAGTAATCGCTTCTTCTGTTGCTGCTATTGCCACCCCTTGCTAGATTCCCGTAACCTCTCCTATACCGCTGTCAAACTAGCGCCAGCAAGGAAACCTGGAAAACCTCAAGGTCAAAGCATATTGGAATCAATGTCAACTCAGTTGGGTACCCGCCAATGAATGAGCGATCGCCAACCAGTTCTGACATTCCCTAGCATGGTGCCATCGCCATCCAAAAGGCGAACATCCGTTTCACCTCATCAATGGGTCTATGCAGTTGTCCTCCAGAAAAGGGGCTGGCGATCGCTCTCCCATGCCTGACCGAAAAAAAACTTCTTCTTATTCAGCCCACAGCCCCAATTTACGCAGATCGTTACACTTCTTCAGCACAACACTCAACTCAACAGAACAAAGGGCGATCGTCTTACCGCCTACTCGTTCTTTGATAAACCAAAACCCCCAGTCCAACCTTATGCACACAAAAAACCGTCGCATTGCGACGGTACTTTATGATGCGGTGCTTCAGAGATATAGCTGGCGCAAAATCATCAGAATTGCGCAGAGAACATTACCTGTTTTAGTCTATACCCTTTTATGCTAACTAAAACCTCACAGCGTTCATCCGAATAAATGCTGCTCTTTCTATCTCCGTTAAATGCCAGTCGTATCCTCGGTAGTAGATCACACTTATCCGTAAAAACACTACTATTCTATCACCCACCTTATCACAAAAGTGCGATCGCCCTCTAAAATGCAGCGATCGCACCCAATCAACGCGCGCAGACCCATCTAGAATATCTCATCTACTGCTCGCTCAACCATTCTTTACCCCCAGACCACAGTGATCGCTCATCCAAACTAATCAACCGATCTAGATCTGTCGCAGAATACCGTACTTTCCAATGGAAAATCTTAATTTATATCCCTCTGTCTATCGCTAATAATCATCTTTTTCTATTGTTCTATTCACAAATTCTGCCCCTGAGTATGATAGATTCTTTAACGATTGTATCTACCCCTCAGCCTATGAAAGCAGCTTTGTTTAACACAATCTATACTCCACTCTCGGTTAAGTTTGGCTCCCATCTCATCGCACTGATGCCCCTCCATCTGGCATTGAAAGCTGTAAACGATCTGGAGGAAAATCCTGACAACCAACTGGCGATCGCCCTCGAACACGCCATCCAGCGTCGCTACTTCGTTTTCCTTCTGGATCAAAACCAGCCAATCGCAGAGTTTCCTTGTTCAAAACAGCAATACGACAATAAAATTCTCCCAGAAACCATCTTCGAGGCGGTAAGAACCTATCTGTCTGTCTCTGACACATCCGCTCACACAAGCCAGTAATTCATCGCTGGACAAGCCATCCCCCCCTACTGTTCCGCGTACCTGCGGACACTTCGGTGAGGGAGTTCTGAACGCAGAAGGGAGAAGCCTTGCGATCTCACCCCTTCCCCCTTCTGCGCTCCTGGCCACGATCGATCAGCCACTCCCTATCGGGATAAAGTCGGAGGCACCCGCCCTATCGGCGTTGCACTCACAACAAACGCTCGCCGCAGATCCACTACGTACAGGTTCTTCCGGTAACACTCCATCCTGGGTGCTCGCATCTCTGCATATCGTGCATCGCGTCGCTGACGGGAAACTTCTGCTTCTTCCCACTCGCTCTCGATACACACTTCCTGGATCATGCTCATCGCACCACTCAAAACTGGGAAAAGGTGCTCTCGATGATACGCCCCTAGTGGATAATGCTGAGTCGCCAGTCACCGTTAAACGTTGAAAATTCTTCCAAACCTCACACACCACGCGAAAACCGATATTGTAGGAGTCGAGACCGGGATCGAGGTAACTGCGACACGCAGAGCGACAATGCCTCGGATTGGAGTCCCAGGAGCCACCGCGCACCACTCTGCGATTGCGATTTCCTCCCGTCACCCAGGCACGCCCATCCATCGGTGCCCTTTCATAGTCGCGATGCCAGTGATCGAAACACCATTCCCACACATTTCCGTGCATGTCGTAGAGTCCATACTCGTTGGACGGAAACTGTCCAACTTCCGTCGTTGCTCCTCGATACCTCCCTTTGGCTTCAGATTGGTAAGTTTCAGTGCAGTAATAATTTGCCAATTCACTGCTCAGTGTTTCTCCATAGTGAAACGGCGTTGTCGTTCCTGCCCGACACGCATATTCCCATTCCGCTTCACTCGGTAATCGATATTGCCGCCCCGT
>JBIKWV010000007.1:0-20404 GCA_044356135.1 Elainellaceae cyanobacterium | reverse complement strand
CAATTTGACTTTGAGCGAGGCTGCCCCAGAGGTTTCAACAAGATAAACATTACCTTTCAATGTAAAATTAATTCCGAATTCTACCTCTGCGCTTTCAACATCTCCTTCTCGGTGTAGAATACGGAAGGCTTGCATCAAAGGGCGAGAGCTATCAAGAATCAAGTCTCTAACAGCTTCAAAACTCTGATCCACCTTTTCTATTAGAATCTCCCCAGGCTTGGCTACTGGACCAACCGCCAACTCCGGAACATCTACAGCTACCAAGATGCTACCGCCATTCTCTGTATCGAGTTCCAAGAGTCTTTTTGCCATATTTTTTCATACACCTTTAATAGGTAGCAGTTTCAGTAGCGTCACAAGCTAACCTTTTGTAGCGAAGTAGTAAGCTTGTGAAAAACCTTAACTTAATTTGTCTGCCATCAAGTATATTTTCTCAATTAAGAGAGTTAATCAGTCAGAACCGTTATAAAACTTACGATGCAACACCAAAGTACTTTTGTACCATCAACATCTCATTACGCGAATCGAATACTGACAGACAGAATTTTAGTTGCTACCCTCACTTAATGCTCACGGCATAAGCTATTTATAGACAGAATCTTTCCGCATAATTCCAGATTTATTACGGCTGTGATCGAGTGTCTTATTTGACACACCGTATCTACTCTTCTAGACTCGCCATGCACAGCGCCCAAATAAATTTCTCAATCAGGCGCAAGGTGACTTTCGGGACTTTGCTCAAAAGCAAATTCTGATCAGAGACGGAAAAGGCAGCAAGAGCCATGTGACGAAACTGCCATTGAGCATAGCGGTGGATTGCTGGGGCACAAGGAGTCAAGACAATAGCACGTTTTGGATCGAGGTTACTGTGACGTGCACAGTCCACTCGATCCTTGCCCCCTATATGGCTGCAACAACTTATTCTGATTGCTTATAGAGAGGAAAGAGAAAGTGGCGCATGTCCATCTCTAGCTCCGGATTGTTGAAATCTCCAGCAGGAATCAGCATTACCGGGTAATCCGGTTGCTTCAAATGCATCTTGATTCCAGAACTGGGAATCGCTTTAACCGCTTCTCCCAGGTATTTAAGATTGAATTGGATATCCAATGTCATATCTGTAGGGACATGAGCATTAATCGTTTCATCGCCCTTGCCAAACTCCCGTTCGATCGAAAGGTGAATTTGTTGGGTCGCTCCATCAAAGCGAAACTGAATCCCTCTCTCTTTCTTATCGGTCAGCACCGATAGCCGCTCCAACGCTTTGAGTAGTCCTGATTTCTCCAGCACCACTTCTTGGTCAAAACTGTAGCGTGCCAACAGTTGTTCACAGTCTGGATATTGCCCTTCAATGCACTGGCAGCTCAAAATAATGTCTTGCCATGCAAAGCTAGCGCGGCTTGCTTCCGCATCGTACAGCAATTGAATCGAATCAACCGAATCAGCCAGGTTACGAATCAGTTCCTTCAGCGCTTTGCCAGGAATAGGAAACTGGGTAAGTTCATCGGCTCCCGATTGCCTGCGTCGCTTTCTGCTAATGCCCTCTGTTGACAACTCCGCGATCGCCACTCGATGTCCATCTGTTGCAATAAATTTCAGGGCATTTTGCCCAATCTGAATATAAACGCCTGTCAAAATGCGCTTGGTTTCATCTGTGCTAATCGCATACAGCACCCCTTTCAGCCCTTCTCTCAACACATTGGTCGGTAGGGAAACTGGAGCCGCTTTGAGTGTTGCAATGGGCGGAAATTCCTCAGCCGGAATCCCTCGAATCTCATATTTTCCATCGGCATCCGACAGCGTAATGGAGCAAGTCTTAGTCAGTTGCTCCTCTTCCGATGCTGGCTTTGTGACCTGCGCCTGACTGTTGAGCGTGATGCTACCTGCTGGAAACTGTTTGACCATCCCTGAAAGCATCTCGACAGGTGCCGTAATCCCACTGCCCAAAAGCACCTGTGCCTCAAAGCTTGCTTGAATCGTCATTGCTAAGTCGGTTACCGTCAGATGAACCTGTTGAGCGTTAGCATCTGCCACCACTAGCACATTTGCCAGCACTGGATGATTAGGTTTTGCTGGGGCAGCACAACTTGCGATCGCCAGCGCATCATGAAACTGACTCTGCAAACAAATCACCTGCATCCCTTGTTCCGTTGCGGGTGTGTCCTTTGGCTGCGATCTAGCTGTCCGTTTTCTCGATGACTTCTTGGGCACAGGCTCCGCCGATACTTCAGGCTCAGCAGAATTTTCAGGCTCATCGACTGTTGTTTCCGCTTCACTCGCCTCTGGTGTGTCGGTAGGTTGCTCTAGAGAAGTGAGTGCCCCAGGGACACGTTGTGCGATCGCAGCTTCAGAAGTCGGTTGCTCAGTCTGCTTTGTTTGTCTCGCATTCATGCCCCTCGATCGTTGTAATGCTTGAGTCATGCTCAGTGTCTCTGATTGAATGGTCGTCGAAGGATGCCTGCGTTAGCAGATGAGAAATGCCAAAGACTCTATGACTCAAGCTTCTTGGCAGAATGGTCAAATTGCTTAGGGTATAGTGTGAAGCCAAGACGCCGTTAAGTATTCCCTAAGTCACCAAGGTTGTTGGAAGCAGCTCAGTTTGGGTGAACCCGATACGTGGCTTCTGGCAGTTAATTGAACTTAGGGAATACTTTGAGGTGGTTTTGTCCAAAAGCATTCCCTAAGTAAAAGTCTTATGGCACAACCAGAATCCGACGACGGGCACGACTGGCTCCGACATACCATAAGCGATTGTGCTCCCTCACCTTTGCCAACAAGTCTTTTGCCGTATCTCCACGCTCAGGGTTAAGCCGTTTGCTTAGATCCTGCCCATCGACACCACATTCTAGAAACGTACTCCCCTGGCTATTGTGAACCGTAATGGCAAAGCAATTTCGCACATTAGCAAACTGTTCTAAATGGTGATAATAATCGCGCCATAGGAATGGATTACGTTTGGCGATCGCCAGTAACCTGCGGGTTTCAGCATCAAATCTGTTCTGCTCATCTTCATGCAGAGCATAGATTTGACGTGATACGCCATCATCCGTTGCAACCTTTAGCCTCCAGGCTTTGTAATTGCTGTAGCGATCTTCTGAAAACTCCTGAACCGTGAACTCCGTTGAAGTAGAGAGGATAATCGTTTTACCATCAGGCGCTAAAACCGGATCGCGCGTGATCAGCCGTTCACCGGGAATAAACCGAGTGGTAGCCTTACCATACAGATGGTTGCGAATCTGCTGGTTGTAGTAATCCACTTGCGCGTTTGTCCAGCTTAGAATTCTGAAGCAATCAGGGTTCTGGGTAAACTCGCCAGAGATTTTCTTGAAGGCATATTTGAGGAGCGATCGCCGTTTTACCAGCAATGAACCGTTACTCTTATCTGGTAGATACTTTGCAAATGGCTCAAAGGGCGCTTTGCTCTTCGTCACTGCATAACGGCAAGCGGTGATAAATTCCAACAGCGGACTATCTGTGCCTTGGCGCACCACTTGAGTCAACACAGCTTTATTGGGTATGGTGAAGGCTGGCGATCTGCCTTCATTCACCGGGTTAAGCTGAGCCGGATCGCCCATCAAAATTATTTTCAGCGGGTGCCACGTTGATGTTCTTTTGGATGCTTCCTCAATCCAGTGCCAGAGCTGCTCTCCAATCATGGAACACTCATCAATAAACACAACATCGAATAGCCCAATGTACGACGTTCCAGTCGGTGCCAACACTTTCTCGTTACCTCTGGAAACCATGCCCAGTCCCAGCAATTGATGAATCGTGAAGAAGTCTACGCCAGTCACCCCGTTTTCTAGCGCCATGCGTTGCAACACACCAACAGCTTTATTGGTGGGTGCGGTCAGAACAACTCGTTTCCCCTGGCTGACTAGCACTTTCACCAATTGAAAAACGATCGTTGATTTTCCTGTGCCAGCAAAGCCAACTAAAAGAAACAGGGCAGCCGTGACAGCCGGTTGCAGGAACGTCCACATTGCATCCAGGGCTTGACGCTGTTGCTCAGTCAGTTGAAAGGGGAAAGAGCCAGCCGGGGAGGAAGCAGGAAGGGTTTGCATCATGAGTCACCTCCGGGAACCTGGAAACCGCCATCTTTCAAGCGACGAAGGAAAAACGACACGAGCGGCTTTAGCCGCCTACTTCTTTCAAAAGCCATAGTTATAACCATCCTTTCGTTGAATTGATTTGCAATATTTGTGACTAATGCCTTGCACCAATCCTTGAGAGGTCGAGATGTTGAACGAACCGGACTTGCGACAGGCAAGCCGTCCAACGTATTTACCGACCTTTTTCCCAGTAGTGACTACCGCTTTCACAATGTCGCCTGTCTGGAAGCCGAAATGAAGTTTTGTTCGCCCACAATGTCGTGCTGGAAACCCATATTTATTAGTGCGACACATCTGCCGTGTTCCATGACCTGTTGCTTTGATAAGGAGCGGCTTAAAGGTTGCAACCTCTAATTGATCAACCTCTCCCACACATGCCGCATCTAGCCAGTGTGACTTAGGTAGCCCTAATCGAACTCGGTTGAACTTGGTTAATCCACCTGAACCCACTGAGATAGGCAAACCCGTCTCTTTGAGGCGGTTGAATAATGCCCATCGGGTAGAATTGACTGCTGCTGCATCTTTAAGAGGGCGTTTCGCTTGGGATTGAATCCGCTTCAGTAGGTCAGGCTTTTGGGCTAGGAACTGTTCTATATCCTGTGTTCCCTTCTTCCGATTACAAGGTTCGCAGGCAAGACAGAGATTAGAGACCCGGTTAGAACCTCCCTTTACCCGTGGGCGAATATGTTCAACCTGTAAAGGGACGTTTTCAGCACCACAGTAAGCACAGGTTCTATGCCACTTATTGAGCAAGTATTCTCGTACCTCGTACCCTGTTAGTTCACCTTGCTGATATTCAATCCCTGAGATTTCGGGATTCTCCATTTTTTGTAGGTCAAAGCGGACTAATTCTTGGGTAATTGAGCCGATAGGAGCGAATCGCATCAGCCGATTCACCCAAGTGAGGGCTGTCTCTACCCGGTGTTGCAAGCTGGGTACCAACCACCCATTAGGGCGGGTACGATTCAGAAATCGCGACTTGCGGTAGCGTGTATGCCGATGCCGACGGTTGCGACGAACGGCACGACGGGATTCTAAGCTGGCTTTGATGGCTTGCCCTCGGTGGTGTAGTTCTGCACCGAAAATGACTTTATGACCCTGTTTTAGAGCAATGCCTGTCACTTTAGAACCTGGATCTAGCTTCAGTTCCAATGGTTGGACGGGTGCGTTAGGACTCACTTCTTTGAGGATGATGCAGAAGGGATAGCGCCGATAAACCGCAGCTTTTCTCTGCGTCAGGAGTTGACGCGCTAATCCTGGATGAATAGGGTCTAACGGTCGTTTGGTGGTATCGAGAACTAAAACGAAATTGGACACAATTGAAATCTCCGTAAAACGGGTAACGTTTGCTTCGACCTTGTTATCTGAGCTTGTTCGACCTGCAACACTGTTCCAGTGACCTTAGAACTGTTTAATTGCAGATGACAGAGCAGGGGACTAGCAACGCATCCCAGGGTGTCGTAACTCAGATAACGGCTACTCCGAAGAGTGGTCTGGTCAGCATGGCTTCATGGCTTACGCCCGAAGCCCTGTCACTTCAGTGCAGGGTTGCTGACAACAACTCCGCTAATTTCAACCATAAATCGGCTTGGCACAGCGGTAGCTGGTTGTTTCGGTCTTCTCGAACTAAATCACAAAACTCAATGTCTTTCCAGTTCAACATCTGATAGAGTTAATCCTTTGTTCCTTCACGTGTCACTGTAGAGTTCAAGCGATACACAACGAAGATGAATTCTAAGGGGTTTACCATTTCGATAGTTTGTTAGCCTGCTGATGCCGACGCTGATTTATCACATCACTCACCTGAGCAATCTAAATTCAATTTTGGTAACTGATGGACTGTTTGCAAATAGTGCAATACAGCAGCAGAGGATTCATTACACGGATCTGGCGAATCAGAGTATTCAGCTCCGCCGCACCAGAGTAACGGTGCCGTGTGGCGCAGGAGGCAATCTCACCGATTATGTTCCCTTCTACTTTGCACCTCGCTCTCCGATGCTCCATGCCATTCATCAGGGTAACGTCCCAACGTACTCAGAGGGACAGGAAAAGGTTGTTTATCTGGTTTCCAGCATTGAGGCAGTGCAGCAGGCAAATCTCTCATTTGTTTTCACAGATGGACATGGCATCATGGCACTCACAGAGTTCTTTGATGATCTCTCTGAGTTGAATCAGGTTGATTGGCAGGTCATGAACCTCCGGTATTGGTTTGACACACCGGAGGACCCCGACCGAAAGCGCCGACGGCAGGCGGAATTTCTAGTGCATCGCTTCTTTCCCTGGCAACTGGTTCACGAGGTTGGTGTAATTCACCCCTCAGTGAAGGCAGAAGCTGAACAGTGCTTACAGGCAGCAGCTCACCAACCACGGGTCATCGTCCAGCGGAGTTGGTATTATTAAGAAAGCAACAAGGTAGTAACCATGCTTGAGTCCTGTTGGGGAAATCTACTTGAAGCTGATGCAGAAGCCCTGGTCAACACCGTCAATTGTGTCGGGGTGATGGGGAAAGGATTGGCGCTGCAATTTAAAAAAGCTTACCCGGAGAACTTTGAGGAGTATCAGTTGGCATGTCAAGCCGATGAAGTGAAGCCCGGACAGATGTTCATCGTACCCACAGGTCGATTCGACAATCCACGCTTCATCATTAACTTCCCCACCAAACGTCACTGGAGAAACCCCTCTCAGCTTGGAGATATCAAAATAGGGTTAGACGCATTAGTTGAAACAGTCAAACAGTTAAATATTCGTTCGATCGCCATTCCTCCATTGGGATGCGGCAACGGTGGGCTGGACTGGTCAGAGGTCGCACCTTTAATTGAGGATGCATTTGCTCAAGTCCCGGATGTCAGAGTTCTGGTCTATGAACCTCCAGCTTCAGTGAAGGAGGAAAGTATTGTCTCGCCTCTCCCCGAACTTACTCGTGGTCGGGCGCTGCTGATTGCTTTAATGGCGCATTATCAGTCCCTCGATAATTCCTTAACGCTTCTGGAAGTGCAGAAGTTAGCCTACTTGCTTCAGGCCACCGGAGAGCCACTGCGGTTACAGTTTCTACTGACAGAGCATGGTCCAAGTGCCGCAAATTTACATCCCGTCCTCAATCAATTACAGGGTCACTATCTTGAGGGCTACAGAAACGATGATCGAGCAAAAATGCACCTCCTGGCTGGAGCAGAAGCAGAAGCAGAAGGCTTCCTTGCTGGCACTCCTGCGATCGCCCTGCTGGACCGCGTCATTCGTTTAATCGAAGGCTACGAAACCTCCTACGGGCTGGAAGTTCTGTCAATTGTCCACTGGGTCATGCAGACCGATCCACAGTCAGTGATCAATGTGGAACGGGCGATCGCCGCGATCAAATCTTGGCATCCAGCTCAACAAGGAATCCTGAAGCCGCAACACATCCAGAAAGCATGGCAGCGGCTACAGGAACAACGCTGGGTTTTGAGCGTAGAACCCGCTTAAACCGCTTCACCAGGGGAGCCACTTACGGACAGAGCGGCTGACGGCCCGAGTGGTTTCTACCCCAAATGCATCCCTTTCATCCTGCTCACCATCAAACGGGTCAGAACTGTTGAGCTGATGGGTTGTCAGGATCTCAGTTGCAGCATACGCCTTCTGCGCTTCGGGATGCAGCCTGGAGAGATCGCCCTTTCTGGCTCCGTGGGCTTTGTACAACTCATCAACCGTGCAGTCAAACAATTCCTGGGTCTCGGCAATAATTGCCCTGGCTCTGCCGCGATCGCTCACCTCATCTAACATCTCCGAAATACCCCATCAGCCTCTGCGGTGGGGAGGGATAGGAGCGGCAATTGGGGGACTCTATGTCCCTCAATTGCTAAATACAATCGTACTAAGGTAAAATGAGCAATCAGAGATGGCAAAAACCAAGACATCTCGAAGCACCTTGAAAACTAGGGTTAGGGGGTTCTTGCCAGGAATGCTTGGCAAGGTAAAAACTCTAAGCACCAAGCACTGAGATTCTTCTCTCCGTACCGTGGGACACACGGGATCGGGTTCTCTGAAATGGGAATGAAAGTCTGTGGACATGATGTAAGACGGGAACATGGCCTAGCTGTGTACGCAAACGTGGATGAAGCAGAAACCTAAATCGTGAGGTTTAGGAATCCCCATCCCTCTACAGGGTGGGGAGGATGTCAAGCGGGACGGTAACCTCCAAGAAGTCGTCCAACAGGCTCGGCTGCAAGTCCGAGTTGCTGCTGTTGTCGTCTCCATCCTTCAGCCAGTTCAAAAAACCCATCGGTGTTGCTCCTGTCTTTGTCGTTGAAGTCAGACGAATAGAGTTGTTCAAGTCCCTGCCGAATCAGGTCCAAACCTTCTGGCAGCTTCAAGAACTCATCAAATACATCAAAGCGAAGCTCATAGTCCCACTGGTTGGGACTGTAGTTGAAGAACCGGGTACAGAGCATCCACGCATCCAGGCAGGAATCGTAGATGTTCTTTGCCCAGAAAACCGTGTATGCCTTCTGCCAGGTGGACTTTCGGCGCAGATCCCCAAACTGACGGACTTCAGGCTTAAACTGCTCGTCCTGAACGATCGCACCATTGAAGGCGCTGAGATCACGCCAGCACTCGTACACCTGCTGTTTCAACTCTTTGAGCTTCATAGACTTTAGGAGCATGCTGGTATCAGCATACTCCTGATCCTCGTTGAGAATCAAAGCCCCCACCTCCTTAACAAATTGGCAAAAACAAAGCAGCAAGCAAAGATAGCGGCGGCGCGGCTGGTCGGCGGCTGCCAGAGGTAGAACACCGCATTCACCACGCCAACTCCCAGAACAAACTGCCAATCCTGGAGTTGGAGGAAGCTGTAGGCGATCGTTCCCATCGAAACCCCTCTAAAAATTGAGGTTTCCTCTCCGATGGCGATGCCAATATTCCTGGTTCTCCTGCTTTGCCGTCAACTGCTGCATCTTCTCACGCCTCCAACTCACTGACCACCAAAATTTTCAACTCGTTTATGCGCTTTAGCTGCGCATCATTCGTCAGAAATGCTTGACAGTCAGCAGCGATCGCAGCAGCAATCTGCAACGCATCAAGAAGTTGAGATTGTATTGAACTCTAATTCTTGCTGCCTCACGAGCGATCGCCAGAGTATTCTCCACAAACAGCACATCTTCCCGTGCAAAAATCGCCAAATAGACTTGTTCCAAATCCATTAAGCCCATCTGGAGCGCACCCACCAAGCACTCGGCAACGGTCACAGACCCGACAGCTGGTGTAATTTCAGTCTCTAATCGATCAAAAATTGGATCCACTCGATCAACAAAGCCAGGATTTCTTTCGACGAAATAAATGACAGGAGCAGTGTCTAAAAACAGACGAGATACCCCGGCTAACGCTGCATCAATTTTCATCATTCGCCTCGCAAGACCTGATTCCGATGCTTATCTGCTTCTTGTCGGTTGCCTGAAACCCACTGCTGAGCATCTTCTCCCATCATGGGATGGGGAGCCATTCCTTTCAAATCACTCCATCGAGGTTTTGGTCTAACAACCACCTCCGACTTCTTCAGCCCCTCCGCAATCTGTCGAATCAACTCTAAGCGTTCTTCAGAAGTCAGTTGCTCTACTTGCTGCAATAGGTTTTGTAGTAAAGGACTCATAGCCCCAACCTCCTGAGATTTTCTCGAATCGCTGCTTCCAGTTTCGCACTTTCGGCAAATTGCTCCTCCAGCTTCGCCGTCAACTACTGTATGCTCTCCTCAAGCGGCATGAATGGTCCGCATAACATCAGGTTTCATTCACCCAGTAAAAGAGGGCACGCTTGCGTGGAGTCGGGTGCTCCTGTCCGTTCCACTCCCCTATCAAAACTCTCATATTCTGATTCATCATTTCCCATTCTGCCGGTGTCGCCCAGGCAACGTCAGTTACATGGACTGGTAGATTCGTTTCTGGCCGTAGGCTCAAGCGGGAGGATTGTTCAGGCACATTCCAGAGAACCAGGTGAATTTTTGACCAACAGTTGAGCGGTTTTGATTGCTGCAAATCTCCAATGCTGCCAACACCGCCTACACCATATTTCTGCTGGAGCTGTTGGGCAATTTCCTCTGCCTGTTTCCACCATGCCTGCCGTTTTTGCAGGTCCTGCCTCTGCTCACGCTCAATTCGCCGCAGTACTCGCACCCATTCGTATGCAGGCAGAAGCCTGACGGTTTCTATCAGTCCCAGGCTCATCAGTAGCATGGCGATCGCATTCCGGGTTCCCCATTCACCGCCACCAATTAGCGGGCGTGAGCTGCACTCCAGCTTGGCTTCGGGACACCAGGCGATGAACTGTTCTGGCTGAATGGGGGTTGGTTCTAGCTGCACCTGTGGCTCAAACGGAACACTATCCCAACTGCCTCCACCTTCACACTCTTCAGACTGAAGTTGCCATCGACGACGACGCGACTCTCCAGCAATTATCGGCAAACCCAATGGTAGTGCAGGAAATCGATCCTCATTGACCCACAGCAGGTCTGGAGTGAAGGTCAGCCCTGGAAAACCACGATAGCTGCCATCCGCATCCAGCGACTCTGTCTGAAAACCTTCTGGGGTATTTCGCCAGAACTGCACCTGCTGAGCGATTGGGTTAACTGTCCAGTAGTGGGAAACTCCATGTTGTTCGTAGAAGTGTCGTCGCTCCTTCTCATCAATTTCTGCATGTTCTGGTAAAACGATCTCAACTACCAGATTGGCGGGTCCCCGGAGGTAACAGTCGTAGAAACGGTTTTCTGCCAGACGAACATCTTCCAGCGCCATCATGTCTGGTGTGAAGACGTGATTCCCAATCCACATCCCGTAGTGAGGACCAAAACATTTGCCCAGACCCGCCTCACTAACCGCATAGGACAACGCCTGACGGAGGCGATCGCGCACCCAGCGATGTTCTCCCCCGTAGAGAGATCCCAGAGGCGGCCACCATTCCTCAAACAAATCCACAGCGGGTAGTGACTCTGCCCAAACCAACCAATCGTCCGGCGACTGGTGCAAAACCCTGTAGGCAGTTCGCAGCGCTGACCACCAATATTCCAGTGGTGCGAAGGCGATCGCAGCCTCTGCTCCCCATCCCATGAGGGCTTCTTTCAAAAGCCAGCGACTTCCTTCCAGCGTCCCTCCAACGAGAAATTTGCCCTCGACCAGTTCCAGCCGAAATTCGGGGTGGAGGTAGTCGATCTGCTCAATGCGGAGCGAGGCGTATTTACATCGCAGCTCTTCCTGGGGCGATCGTTTGGGTGGGGGGGTATTGCTCAAGGTAAGGTGCTCCAACAAATGCGTCAAGTTTTTTCAACTGCTTGCAGGACAGCCCTTCGTAGAGGATGACTAATCTAAAATCCTACCTCGTTAATCGGTGAATCCATCAGCGGTCTGCCAGATCCAATCAAGCGCTGCCGCTTTGCCTCCAGGAGTACACCCAAAACACCTGTGATGCGAATGCCGTATTGTCGAGCGAGCAACCTTCCTGGGTTACAGCTCCAGCAAGTAGAAAGACCTGAAGATATAAAGATTTGGCTTAACTGAGAAAGTTTGCCTGATTTTCCACTCCATCTAACGAGTTGAGCTTTTAGATCCCTTAATGCTTGGCGGGAGCATAGCTCTATGTTCAACTCACACGATGAATGCTTAACCTACCTTGAAAAGATGCGTTGGGGCGAGAAACCTATATGCCCATACTGTAATTCAGCCAATGCAACCGCCTACAAAGAAGAACGAAGGTACCATTGTAACAATTGTTTTACGTCTTACAGCGTTACAGTTGGTACAATTTTTCACAAGACTCATGTAAACTTACAGAAATGGTTGTTTGCCATTCAACTTGTATCTGATTCTTCTGGATCAATTAGCGTTCGTGATCTCGCAAAAAAGGTTGGAGTAAGTAAAAATACAGCACACCGTATGTCAAAACAGATCAAACTTGAGCTAACAAAACCTTCGGAAACCTTGACTAAGTATCTAAATGTTTCTGATGTAGCTTAAAACTCTAAACTAAAGAGGAGCATTCTCCAAAGTTTATCAGTGCTTACTCTCAAAAACTCTTCAAGTTGAATAGGGAAACATGAACGTTAGGAAAAGTAAATGTTTACGAGATGTAGGAGCTGTCATCCTACTAGTTGTTCCTGGAATACTCCTACTAGGTGCATGGGCAGGAACAATGAAATTTCTTCTCGGTAATCCAACTTTTACTATACCTAATACGTCTAATGTACAGCTAAGAGAGCCTCCTTCACCAAATTCTACCCCAGTAAGCTCTCAGCCTAAACCTGAAGCCATTGCTTCTCCAACTACAATTACACCCTCTCCACAAAGTAATCAGACAGAAGCTGGGTCTTCAGATGTTTTAGAAGAACTAAAAGATTTGCGATCGAAAATTGAAGAACTGAGCAAAAGCAATTCTAATCTCCAAACAAAGATTGATCAAATGGAAGCATCGGACAATAAAATGTCTGATTTGGTTCTTGCCAGTCTCGGCTCACTCGTCGCAGTAGCAGTTATCATTCCAGCAGTAAACGCTATTTCTCAAGCTATAGCTAACCGAGATGTAATCAGTAAGATTCGGAATGAAATCATAGGAGAACTGAAAGAAGATTTTGAGCAGCAAATAGGGGAAATTAGCGCTTATCTTCTACTAAAAGACTACGAAACAGAAAATTCCTCCGTTGATCAAGACATCAGAGGTATTCCTCTAAATGATATTACTGATCAAACGGGAATCCTTATATCCACATGGCTTTTCGGTTCTGAAATCAACCCTTCTTTAGTAAAAGACAAAATAAGAAAAATTCCAGCCAGTAAGCTCAGACAATTAA
The DNA here is from genome assembly GCA_044356135.1 of Elainellaceae cyanobacterium. GTDB lineage: Bacteria > Cyanobacteriota > Cyanobacteriia > Elainellales > Elainellaceae > CAZVXA01. Next base: position 7,492 of record JBIKWV010000007.1, on the reverse strand, counting down.
AACTCCATCGATATCCTTTAATTCTAAGAGATATATCTAAGTCGCTTCGGACACAAAGGCGTCTCTATTCATATAAATTCTTGCCACCAGAAAAACTGGATCTCTTAGTTGAACAGCAACTCAAACTATTTCTTTCTCTTCTCATGCTAATGACCTATGCAAGTGATGACAGAGAAATATATGTTCTTCCAAGGCTTAGTCAAGCACAGCTTAATGATTTCAGAAATACATTTGAGGATCTACATGAGTACTTCAGAAAAATTAGATCAGAAAGTGAATGCAATAAGATTATTAAGAAAATACGTGAAATTCTTTCTTCAAACGATATAAAAAGAGGATTTAACTTTTCTGGTAGTGTCTTGAAGTGAAACTATGAACAATGAAATCTCTGAGATCTTGCTTGGCAAACTCAACAATTTGATAATTGCAATTGAGGAAGAAATTCTTTCTGAAGAAGAGTCAAAAGCCCTAGAATATTTAAATGATATTTTAGAAAGAATCAATGATCCCATAATTAGTGAAGAGGAAAAGGAAAAGCTCAAAGAGGAAAAGACAAGGATTGAGGAGAGAATTCTTACAATAGCTAAAAGCTCATCCGGGTTAGAATTTGCGAAAACACTCAATCAACCTGAAACAGAAGCAGGCTTTATTAGAAGTGTACTTGGCATACTTAATGATGATCAAGCTATCTAACTTACTACAATCAATCAGTCTACAAAGACAGATAAATAATATCTTGTAAAAACTCCTTTACAAAATCAAAATCATCAAAATCTAAAGTTTTTCCCTCAATCAAACTACTTCTAAACTTTTCCTCGTTTCTAAGAAGCTTTTCACAATCCGCTTTTAACTTGCTTTGCTGATAAGACTTTAGAGAAATTAAACCGTGGTGCAAAATGTCTGAGTATATAGTATCAAGCAACTTTACAGGGAAGCTAATGCTTAGTAACGCAAACAGATATTTTGCTCTATTATTATCATCAGAAACATTGCTACCAATGGCTGTCAAGTGATCCTTAGCAAGCTTATGGTAAGCCGAGTATAAATTTCTAGTTGATTCCTGATATTGACCAGCTTCAGCCCATTCTTTAGCAGCAGTGATTTTATCAATGATTCCTGAATCAAATCCTAAACATCTCTGCGGGATTTCAGAAAGAACATCAGACAAATCAGTTGCTAAATTTTTGAAGGAATAGTTTGTAAGCATTGAGTTCTGGACAAGATTGATTAGTCTTAGCTGAAACTGTTGCATCAACATACTAGTCACCTACACTTCCAGAATTCACTACCGCTAACTTGGACAATCCACATTAAGGAATAGCCAGGTCAAAAAAACCTTAAACTTAGGCTTCTTATCCAGATTACCCTACTCAGTACAAATATACTATAAGCAATAATGCTCTGCGTGGCAATCATTTAAATTCATAACCTCTTCCTTGGTTGCCGGGGGTGAACTGGCATCTCCAAGCACTTTGGAAGGAGAAAATCTTATCCACCTGGACAGATCTGGTCTATTATTCTTGGCAGTCCGTGGTAATTTCTTATATAAGATTACTAACCGCAGCTATGGAGACTCCAAAACCGAAACGGAAAGGTCGAGACCAGATCTACGGGGAACTCAAGAAGCCGACCATGATCGCCCTGACTCCCACCGGAGTCGAAAAGCTGGATGAGCTGGCTGCCGAATTCTCTCTGTCTCGTTCTGAATTCATCGAGCGGATCGCTCGGCGGATGCTTTCCGTTCAAGGAATCGAGTAATCAACGCACTTTTATGATGGAGACCCTTAAACTCTATGCCTTTTAAAGCTTGAAAACACCAGGAAATCGTCTTGGCGGGTGAAGTCCTGGTGTCTTCGATGCTTCGGTTAAAGCCAGAACGACCATATCAGCGATATGTCCCTTCCGGTTGAACAGGTTGTTACCTGCCCATACGTGACAGGTTAGCAAATTACTCGATCGTTGAAAAGGGCGGAGGTGCCTGAGTGATCAGAACCTCATCCAGGCGTTTTGGCTCCGTAAACCCTCCTTTCAGCCCATGAGCCATGATGAAATCTAACCCGGGCGATCGCCCAAACATCCCTGCCCTTCCAGAGTCCTCGACCCAGCTCGAATTCACCGAGGTCGAAGTCCTTCCCTCCGAATCGACCCGCACCCGCATCCGCAAGCCGCGCAACCTGCCGCGCACCGAACCTCCACTGTTCACCAACAAATCAATGGAGATGATCGCCAGCGGAGCACCCGTCATCAGCGCCACCCAGGCGTTTCTAAAGCCACCGGACTGGAGCGAATACGGGCAGGAGCGCCTCTACTTCCAGAAGCACTTTGGCAAAGGGCGCTACATTGAGTTCTACGTCCTGAACAAACAGAAGCACCAGGCAGAATCCATCTCCACCCAGGCAGAGCGAGAAATTCTGGAACAGTATGGTGTGATGGCAGCGCGTCTTCATGCGGTGTTTGCTACCTACGCTTCTCTCCAGTCTGAACCCTGGAAAGAGACCTTCCACCTGCTGGGCACCGACCTGATCAAAACTCTCAAGGTCCACAACAGCAACAAGTTCACCAAATCCCAGAAGCTAAAGGCAGTCGCCGACCTGGCGTGGGTTGTGGGAACGCTGGGAGCCGTCATCCACTGGTTTGAAGGCGACATGGACCTCTGCGTCCGGGAACGAAGCCTGCTGTGGATTGTCAGCGTCCAGGAGTACACTCAGCCCGATGTGGACGGCGAATCTGAAGAATTGCACGAAGTCGTGATCCGGGTGCAACCGGGACTGTGGACCCACAGCTTCTTGAACCGGGAAGGCGCACAGCAGCGAAAGGCGCTGTACCAGTATGGGTTGATCCCCAAAGAGGTCTTTGACATCGATCCCCATCGGCGCAAGCTGGCCACCAGCATGGCACTGTACCTGATTCAAAATAGCCGTTCCCGTCCAAACGGGGTCTACACCGTTGAGAGCCTGCTGGAGAGCGTTCTACCCAGCAATGACATCGAAAAAGCGCTGGCGGATCGTCGTTACGGGTGGAAGTTAAAAGAGTCAGTCGATAATGCGCTGCTGACCCTCAAAGACAACCTCAAGATTGAAATCGAATTCGATGATGAAACTTATCCACTGTGGTTGAGACCAATTTGGAGCCTGCCGGATGAACTGGCAAGTCTGCCCACCAAGGAACGAAATCAGCAGCTTTTGGGGGCAAAATGGCTGCCAGACAACTACATTTCCAAACACTGGTTCCCCGCGAAGCTCACTTTCCGGCTGCCTTCCCAAATTCAGGAATGTCTGGACGAACTGGAAACCCGGCGAACGGAGAAAACAAACCGCTCCAGTAGCACCACCACCACTCGAAGCAAGCTGAGTAGCAGCACCAGGGACACGACAGCCCGACCACTCCTGCCTGCCACTGAACTGGACGGTAAGACGGTAAAAGCAGCCCGACAGGCAAAGGGATGGACTCAGGCGCAGTTAGCGACCACCATTGGCAAGAGCGTCAGTTGGGTGAAGTTGGTGGAGAGCGATCGCCGTCGAGCAGTCGATGGGGACCAGAGCCTGCTACGACAGGTTCTGGGGATACAGCAGGAGAATTAGGCAGGGTTACAAGAGCTGTAACTTGGCTGTAACTATTAAAGAATCAGGGTTTTGGCAAATTTTCGCGTAGATAACCCCCCATACTCGTGACATTAACTTCCCCTACAGGTGACTTGATCAGAGGAAAGGGATTATTGTCCAGCATGTAACCCTCTGTAACTATTGCTCTGTCTGGATTCAGGCATCTTTTTGAAATTTATATATCCCCTGGCTGTGACATCAACACCCCCTGGCGGTGACTTAAAGAATCAGCAACTTGAATTGCCCAGGAATGGGTTACAGCTGTATGTAGCGATCGCTCACTGAATAAACCACCACATCTACTAATAATTCAGTTGAACTACGCCAAAAATAGCTCAGGTATACACGAAATCCCACCAGATGTGGAGCAGTAGAAATCTCAGTTCTGATGTCACTGTAACCTGTCCGTAACTCTGCTGTAACTATTGATTTACAAGGCTTTCAGCTAAAACACTCAAAGGTTACAGCCCCCTCCCTTTGACATCAACATCCCCTGCGGGTGACTTATCTGTAACCCATCTCGATCCAAGTCACCAGCATCTGTAACCTACCTGTAACCCTTACCAGATCTGGTTTCTGGATCATTAGGGTTACAAATTCACAAATTTCAGCCCCTTTAGTAGGGACTTGAATTTCCCCTCACCATGACATCAGTTTCCCCTGCTGATGACAATACCTTCCCCCAGTCGTGACTTTAAATTTTCAGAACGCTTGTATCAAAAGGGATTCCAGGATCGTTACAGGACTGATCAGATCAATTAGATCGATCACTTGTAACCCCCTGTTTTGTGGAAACAGGGGGTTACAGTTTAAACGAAAAATTTCACCCGCCGCCTATGTTTTTTGAATTCATCAATGCGGTTGCTTCGCAGTTTCCCGGATGGGTAATTGCCATAGCGACGCAATAACTGGTTTGTTCCTATATCCGTCATGCTAGAAACCCTTACCGTTTTACAGCAGCTCTACCGTCTAATTCTCCATGAACACCAGCAGCTCTACAGCGTCTGGCAGGACGCTGATGTGTTGCAGTCCCAGTACGATCGCTCCCTGACCCCAGAGATTGTAGAAGCACATCTTCAGGGCACTCAAAGCATTTCAGTCCGTCTGCTGCAACCAGGAACAAACCTGGCAAAGGCAGGCTGCATTGACTTTGATGCACCCAAAGATGGCACCGATGAGCAGACGCTTCGTGAAGTCCTGGCGCTGGCGCAACGGGTACAACAAACCGCCGCCAGTGTTGGTCTGCCTACCTATCTAGAATTTAGTGGGCGGCGCGGATTTCACCTCTGGTTATTTGCAGATTTACCGCTCCCTGGTGCCACCTGGGTGAAAGCATTAAAGAATCTCTGCTATCTCACCAATTACAAACCAAAGGAGATTTACCCCGCAACGGCGACAACGGCGATCGACGGCAAAGCATCGGGACGACCGATTAAATTACCCTGCGGTAGGCATCACATCAGCGGTAAGCGCAGCGGTTTTTTAACTGAGTCAATCACCTGGATCGATGGGTTTCCCAGCGTTCCAGAAAATCAAACTGCTCTATTGACTACCTTTCAGCAAATTCCGGCAGCGCAGCTCGCACAACTTGCCCTGGAGCAGGTGCAGGAGCCAGGTCATCGCGATCGGGAGTCGGTAACTTCTCCAAACTCTCAGACCCATTCAACCCAGGCGCAATCCCAGAAACCGACTGATTTCTCAAGTCTGGCCTTGAATGAACATCCTGCCTGCATTCACTATCTAATGAACCGGGGTGCGCCAACAGATCAGGATTACAACTCGGTCAATTTGACCCTGGCGCGCTATGTCATCACCAGGGGATGGGACAGTAACCAGGCGGATTCACTGGCAGCAGCGATGGCGCAGGCTTCCGGTCACCATCCCACCAGCAAGATGACGGTCGAAGCCAAGCTGAGAAACTTCCACAGTGCCTATGCTTCTGTCCGACGCAATCCACAGGATTATCAATGGAGCTGTAGCTACATCCGCAATAGTCGGGAGCTGGTTCGCTGTGGCGGTTGCACTGGCTACGCCTGCCCCTTCTGGCAGTGGGAGAAGCCCGACGGTGACAATGAGATTGCTCGACGGGTTGAGCGCGATTTGCTGGTGTATCTGCTGCATCATCCAGAAGCCGGAATGCAGGAAGCTCTTGGCGTTGACTTACCCGTTGAAGGGTTCATTGCGACTTTTCTTTCCAATGGTGATGATTCAAAGCCCATTTACCTGCACCAGGTGCTCTGGGAATGCTTTGTCAATCTGGAGGTTGAAGGTCGTGAGTTAACCCCCAGCCTCGTTCTTTCAAGGCTGGAAATTGCTTTAGCAGAGCGTGGTCCTGTATCAACCTCTGTTCTCAATCAGATCGCTGCCTACCTGGATGAATTATCAAGCAGCCCACCCTGCGGTTGGGAGACCTTCACAGAGCTGCTGATGCGGGTGCGAGATACGGGGCTGCGGCTTTTAGCAAAGGAACAGGCGGCAACTGCGTCAGAACTATTGGACAACCAGCTTCTCCCGGTTGCAGAAACCCTGGAAACCCTGATCCAGCACTCGCAAAATCTCCAGCGCCGCAATGCTTCAGAAGTGATGCCGATGGTGGCATACACACAGGATCTGATTCGAGAACTGTTTGGACAACCCCAGACGGCGATCGCCACCCCTGCCCCCTGGCTCAACCGTTCGCTCAATGGTGGATTGCACCCCGGTCGCCTGTATGTGGTGGGAGCGCCACCGGGTTCTGGCAAAACCACCTGGTGCGCCTGGTGTGCAGATGAGGCAGCAAAAGCCAAAATTCCGGTGCTGTATGTCTCTTTTGAGATGGGCAAACAGCAGCTCTGGGTGAATGCTCTGTCGCGCATTGCTGGGCTGAACTCCAGTCTGATAGAAGGGAAGCACTGGACGAATCCAGACTATGCTCATGCCGACTGGCTGAAACAGCAGACGGCGAATGCGATTCGAGCTTACGACCAGCAGATTGCAGAGTACCTGACGGTGCTGGAAGCGGGTCCAGAGGTCACTGTCGCGCATCTGAGAGGGACGATCGCCCAGGTGCGTCGCATTGCAGAACTGGATAAAACTGCGCCGGTGCTGGTGATTGTCGATTATCTGCAACTGATGTGCTGTGGAGATGAAAAGCTGGACTCCGGAGCCAATGAAGTGTTGCGGGTGTCGCGGGTAGCGACAGGCTTAAAACAACTGGCGCGGGATACGGGTGCGGCGGTGCTGGCAATCAGCGACATCAATAAAGCTGCGTACCAGGAGGCATTGCGAACCGGAACGCTGGATATGGGGGCATTGCGCGATTCATTCAAAATTGCCCACGCTGCCGACTGCATTATGCTGCTTCAAACGGGTAAGGCACAACGGGGCAACGACCAACCCAGAGACCAGCTCGACCTGCTGGAGGAACGCTACGCAGGAGATTTCTTCAAGCTGCGGCAGCTTCAGGATGTGCGCGATCGCTATCCCCTCAACGACAGAGCGAAAGCAACCTACGCACGACTCAGCATTCTCAAGAATCGGGGTGGCATGACCGCAGAGCCGCTGTTTGTCTATGAGCGAGCTTACCACCGCTTTATTCCGGTGGATTTAGATTTAGGGGAGGACAGTACGAGTGACGATCTCTAACGCCAGTATTGATGATGTGCCAGCATCCAGCCTAACCATAGGGGACGACTCCCTGTACAGCGGCCTGATGGATTGGGCAAAATCTCGGAAGCGGCAGTTTCTGAGGAATCGAGTACAGAGGAGTGGTGAAATTCATCAGGAAGCGATCACACCTCCCGAAACGGATTCTAGAACCGATGACTGGATCGAAACATGGTACACCCCCCCAACGTTGCCATCAAGAATTGCCAGACAGCGGGCGATCGCCTCCTATACACCTGGAGAAG
>JBIKWV010000272.1:0-6306 GCA_044356135.1 Elainellaceae cyanobacterium | reverse complement strand
CGGTCTCCGGCTCTGCGGACGCCCGCTGACCTGCCACCACGGGCACCACCGTTGCGCCCACTTCAGCCGCCACCTGCGTGGTCACCTGATACACCTCTCCAGCAATTGCAGGTCCTAGAGCTACCCGCAAATCACGGATCTGGCTGCCTTGATCCAGGAGTCGAGCGATCGCCTGGGGCACAATCTCCCTCGCCGTGCCACGCCAACCCGCATGAACTGCGGCCACCTGACGTGTTCGCGTATCGGCAATCAACGCGGGCACACAGTCCGCTGAGCAGACCCAGGCTGCCTGCCGGATGTTCTCCGTCACGACGCCATCTGCAGGTGGAAGGGGTGCCTCATCGTTATTGCCCTGTTGCAGCGATCGCTCGATTTCAGTCGAGGTCATTACTATATTTCCATGAACCTGTTTGACCCGGTAAGTCTGGGCCAAAGGTTCCAGAACTGGGGTCAGGTCTTCTGGAGTGCGGGGGGCAAATTGCTGGGTGAAGAAGCCGTGGGAGAAGGAGTCCAGCAGGCTACAGGTGAGATAGGGGAGCGATTGCCAGGTGTGCCAGTGCCAGGTGTGCATAGGGGGAAAGGGGTGGATGGGTGGATGGGTGGATAGGTCGGTAGGGGCGAAACGGTTGTTCGCCCCATTCGGTCAATGAGGGGATAGGTCGGGGCATCGCATTTGGCAGACAAATCCCGGCTGAGGGCAAAATATTCGAGCCTCATGCTACGCCCGTACAGGTTGGCCGTCGTCAGGATATTCCATGTCACCCATATAGGGAAATTGGGCCTGGATCAAGGGAAAGCCTAGCGCAAGTTCAGGCTGTGTTGCACAGAATTCAGCAGAATTCATACAGAATTCAGAGAGAATCAGAAGCATGGATATTCATCGAATTCAACGCTTCCTGAGTACTCTGGAATCTTTAGACGATCGCTTGACTGGGCTATCCTCTGGTTTGACCATCCATTGGCTAGAAACCGTGGAATCCACGAATCTGAGGCTATGGCAGATGGTGGAACAGGGAGCACCGGAAGGAACGGTGGCGATCGCCCGTCAGCAGCAATCAGGTCGCGGACAGCGGGGACGACAGTGGCAGTCGTTGCCCGGTGGCCTGTATTTGTCGCTGTACCTTTGCCCAGGCATTCCTGCCGCAGAAGGGGGGCAACTGACGCTATGTCTGGCATGGGGAGTTGCGGCAGCATTGCGGCAGCAGGGGGCATCTGTTCTACTCAAGTGGCCCAATGACCTGGTGGTGGAGGGGCGCAAGCTGGGGGGCATTCTGGTGGAGACGCGGGTGCGGCAGGGGCAGGTAGCCCAGGCGGTGGTAGGAATTGGCATTAACTGGGAGAATCCCGTGCCGGAAGCTGGGATTACGCTGAGGGAATTGCTGGAGCAACAGTCTGCGCAACAGCCTGCGCAACAGTTGGAGGGGCTGGAGGAGTTGGGGGCGATCGCGCTTCACGGTGCGTTGTCTGGCTACAGGCTGTTGCAGCAGCAGGGAATTGGTGCAATTCTGCCCCGCTACGAAAGCCTGCTGGCCAATCGGGGACAAACGGTGACAACCCCCAGCGGCACGGGTATTGTCCAGGGTGTTTATCCTGACGGCAGTTTGCGGGTGCGTCTGGAGGCTGGCACCGAATCGCTGGAGGTCGCTTTTGCACCGGGAACGATTCAACTGGGTTATGACTTCTGTACTCCGTACTGGAGTTTTGACTAAATTGCGCCGATTTTTCCTGAAAAGCTGACTAAATCAGCTTTTCAGGAAAAATCGGCGCAAAAAACAAATATGCCACGAAATGTTTTCTATGAGAGTGTTTCGCGGCATTGCAGAGAAAATAGTCAAAGCTCTGGTGAGATAGAACCAGGTTTTCGTTGAGAGCCGCGCTCAGCGCGGCTCTCAACGAAACTCTGTCCCTCATGCGCCTGAAAGGCGACATAAGTAACTGGACTTTTGACTAAATCGCGCCGATTTTCCCTGCAACGCTGACTGCGTCAGCGTTGCAGGGAAAATCGGCGCTAAGATTCAATGTGCTGCGAAACGCTCTCTACGAGAGCGTTTCGCAGCATTGCAAGAAAAATAGTCAAAACTCCAGTAAGTAAGTGGGCGTGGAAAAAGTCGAAACCCAAAAAGCTGTTCCGCCCGCGCAGCGGGCGGAACAGCTTTTTGGGTTTCAAGTTTAATCGCGCCTTTCTACTTATCACACAATTAAACGACCTGTTTCGCCTGATACTGAATTAACTCAGTGGGCGCAACGACCCCTAACTCGGTGATAATCCCTGTGATGAAATGCGCCGGAGTCACGTCAAAAGCTGGGTTATAGAACTCCACCCCAACTGGACAAATTCGAGTGTCTCCCACCTGGCACACCTCCAGCGGGTCGCGCTCCTCGATCGGAATCTGGCTGCCGTCCCGCAAGCTGAAATCCACCGTCGAGAGGGGAGCTGCCACGAAGAAGGGGATGTTATGGGCTTTGGCTACCAGCGCCACGCTGTAGGTGCCGATTTTGTTTGCAGTGTCCCCGTTGGCAGCAATCCGATCAGCGCCAACCACCACTGCGTCAATCATGCCACGCTGCATACAGTGAGCTGCCATGTTATCGGTAATCAGCGTGACTGGAATTCCCTCCTGGACACACTCCCAGGCTGTGAGTTTGGCCCCCTGCAGGCGAGGTCGGGTTTCATCTGCATAGAGCCGCTCCAGACGGTCTTCGCGCCAGACCGATCGCACCACCCCCAGCGCTGTCCCATAACCCGCAGTGGCCAGTGCCCCAGCGTTGCAATGGGTCAACAACCGCAGTTTTGTGGGGGTTTGGGGTAACACCGACAGCCCATGATCGCCGATTGCCCGACAGGTGGCCAGATCCTCCGCCTGAATTTGTTGTGCCGTTTCCAGCAGTGTTCGCTGAATATAGTCAACCGGGCCAATGGTTTGCCGCGCCGTCTTCAGTATCCGATCGATCGCCCAGAATAAATTTACCGCTGTGGGACGGGTTGCCTTGAGTTTCTGCGCCACCTGCTCAAGCTGTTGGAAAAACTGGGTGCGATCGCCCGTCTGAATCTCTCGTGCCCCCAGATACATCCCATAGGCTGCTGCCACCCCGATCGCGGGTGCTCCCCGCACGATCATGGTCTTGATCGCCGTTGCCATGTCGTCACTGCGACTGATTTGCACGGCGTCATATTCTTCGGGTAGACGGGTTTGGTCGATCAGCACAACGTGATCGGTCTGCCAGACAACGGGGAACACCTGTGAATCGGGGAAATGGCTCATAGCAGGGCGGATTCAAAACTCAAGAAACTCTTCCCAGTCTATAACCCTATCGCGCTCCCAAATCGTTTGAGAGAAGGGACGCACGCTTAACCTGAGTCCCTTCTCTCAAACGTCAAATCATTTTGCTTTCTAAAATCTGGCTCTCCACAACTTTGTGCGAAAATCCCGTATGGCGATGCCTGAAACCCTCCATTTTGTGTGTGCGCACGCAGTGTGCGCACACACAAAATGGAGGCGAGCCTAAAATCTTTGCCCAATGTTGATAGAGCGAACTTCACCGTTGCGGCGCACAATTGCTTCCTGGTTCTTCACCGTTACCAGCGTCCAGCCGCTGGTGCCGATCGCCTCACCCATCTGTACCCGTTGAGGATTACCGTTGACCTCAAACAGTGCCGCTGAGCGATCGCCCAGCTCCAGCACCCCAATCAGGGAATAGTTGGAAACAGGCGCGATGTTGGGCACCCCCGCAACTGTGGGCGGCGGCACCGTCTGGGGAGCTGAAGGCACCGTCACCGCAGAACCGGGGGCAACCTGGAGAGGAACGCCGGGAATCGCTGCGGTCACCTGGGGCGGCTGATACACGGGGATGTACACGCGCTCCAGCACCGTGGAACCCGCCTGAGCTGCACCGGGAACCGGAACGGGAGGCAGGCTTGCCGAACCGACGGGGGGAGCACCTGCTGCGGGGGGAAAGGTGGCAACGGCAGTGGTCTGACGGTTAACAGCGGCCTTCCGATCCAGAACTTCGAGCGATCGCTGCATATAGTCCAGAAATTCCTGGTCGGCTGCTGTGGACTGTATCTCTGTGGGCGCAACGGCCACAGGTGAAGCTGGGTTGAGTCGATTTTGCAGCGCAAACCCAACGGCGTTGGCCGCCAGCACTGCGGCACAGGAAAGGATTAACAAAGAGCGCTCCAGAAGCTGCTGCCACTGCACCTGGGACTCTTTTTTCCCCTCCAGCGCAGGCACTTCGGCGGGTAGATCGACACCAACAGCCAGCAGATTTTCTTCGCTGGTTAGTGCATCATCGTCGTGTTGCCGCGCCGGCTGATGGATCAGCATGGATGGGGTGCTGAGGTTGGAAAGACTCAGGGCTGGTGTTGCAACCGTCGTCCATTCCTCAGTGTCAGGAGGGAGTGCAGGACTGTAGTTGAGAATTCGCTCAACGTCTTCAAAAATTTCATCCATCAGACGTTCTGCATCCGATTCAACAATAGCCACGCTGGCTTGTGGGGCAACGATCGCAGCGGTCGTTGCACTGTATTCTGGGGATTCAAAGCCGTTCGGTTTGACGTTCTGAGACATAGAACTGGCAGGGAAACGAGGAAACAAACAACGTTTAGCGGGTTTATCCGGAACAACAGACAGGCAGGCTGTTTGAATGCAACCAGCCACGAAACCAATCAAACCCTTCGATCACCCCAATGGCAACAGCCGTTGCTGATTAAAATGCCCACTAAATGCTTAAAATTTAGCAGCACATTGCACAAACCGTATATTTATTAACCTACAGCGCTTTGCGCTGAGATAGAACAAAAGTTTCTGTTGAGAGCCACGCGGAGCGTGGCTCTCAACAGAAACTTTGTACCACACGCGCTTGCAAAGCGCTGTAAATTCTTTGAAAATATTCAAATTACTCGCCCGATAGCGGCACCACCAGCATCTTATCGACGCGCTTGCCGTCCATGTCCATCACCTCAAAACGGAAGCCCCCCCATTCAAAATGGTCAGCAGCAGCAGGGATTCGCCCCAACTGGGTAATCACGAAACCGCCAAGGGTCTGGTAGTTACCCCGGTCTTCTCCGGGTAAATCTTCCAGCTCAAAAATCTCCTTTAGCTTCTCCACAGGCAGCATGCCATCCAGTAGCCAGGATCCGTCCTCACGCTGCACGGCGGGCGATTCAAAGTCGTGATCCGCAAAAGGAATATCCCCGATGACCACTTCCATCACATCGTTGAGCGTCACGACTCCCTGCACCACGCCGTACTCATCTACCACCAGTGCAATATGGGTGCTGGACTGCTTGAACAACTCCAACACCTTGAGGGCACTGGTGCTTTCGGGAATAAATAGTGCCTCCCGCAGCGTGCTGACCAGTTCCAGGGGTTGTCCCGACAGGCTACGAGCCAGCAGATCGGTGACATGCACGACGCCCAGCACATTATCCAGTGTGTCGTTACAGACGGGGTAGCGACTGTGGCCGTTCTCGATCATCTTGCGATGGTTGGTTTCCGCAGAATCGTTGATATCAAGCCAGACAATCTCCAGGCGCGGGGTCATCAATCCACTCACCTGCTGATCACCCAGGTGGAATACCCGCTCCACCATATCCTGCTCCGCCGCCTCGAACATACCCGCTTCTGCCCCCTGGCGCACCATCACCTTGATCTCTTCCTCGGTGACCAGCAGATCGCCACTACCCTGAGTCACCCCCAGCAGGTTCAGCACAGCGTCAGTGGAGCTACTCAACAAATGCACGAGCGGATAGGCGATCGCCGACAACAGACCCATCGGTCGAGCGACCGCCGCCGCAATCCGCTCCGGGCTGTTCAACGCCAGTCGCTTGGGCACCAGTTCTCCAATGATCAGCGTTAGATAGGTGATGGTGAACACGACTGTACCCAGGGCGATCGCCTGACTGTAGCGACCCACCACTGGAATTGGCTCAATCACACCTGACAGGCTTCTGGCGATCGTCGCCCCCCCAAATGCACCCGTGAGAATCCCGATTAAGGTAATCCCAACCTGCACCGTCGATAAAAATCGGTTGGGAGAGTTTGCCAGTTCCAGCGCTGCCTTGGCCTTTTTGTCGCCGCGCTCAGCCAGTTCCTGCAGCCGCGTTTTGCGGGCTGAAACGATGGACATTTCTGACACCACAAAAATGCCGTTGGCGAAGATCAACAGCAAAACGACAACTATTTCAAAAGCGATGGAGGACATTCGGAGGCAGGGCCGGGATAGGGCGGGAGTATGTTGGGAACAATCCCTCCGATTGTGGCGGGGGGCCGCGGCCGCCCGGGGCGGGGGCCCCAACGCGCGGGT
>JBIKWV010000420.1:0-4907 GCA_044356135.1 Elainellaceae cyanobacterium | reverse complement strand
TTAGGAGGAAGCAGAGCCTCCTGACTAGCATTTCCCGGCAGAGCCAGGAAACGAGGGAGTTTTCTTCTGGAAATTGCGTCGGTTCTCCCAACAACGTCGTTCATGAGGTAGAAAAGATACAGCCCTACTTGCAGAGAATTCAGATGACCGATCCATTTAGCGCGCTTGGAATCGCAGCACTGGCCTTTTTGGGTCATTTTGCTCAGTCTGAACCGGGAAAGAAGTTTATTGAATCAATCGTCGGCAAACTTGGTGAAAAGACCCTTGAGGCGGGCTTGAAGAAGGCAGATGAACTGAAGGCGATCGTGGTGAAACGACTGCGGGGCAATGCAGCGGCAGAGCAGGCGATCGCATCCGCAGAGCACGGCGATGAGAAAGCCCTACAGACCGTTGGGGCGTATTTGAATGTGGCAATGGTTGAGGATGAGGCTTTTGCGGCTCAGGTGAGGCAGATTGCAGCACAAATCATCAACATTGACAAAATTGAGGGGCGCAATATTCAAAACGTTTACGGTGGGCAGGCATTGCAGGTGAATGATCCGAATGCACCCACGATTCAGGCCGGATCGAACAACACGTTCAACTTCAATTACGGCAAAGATTGACTGGATTCGTCGGCTTCCGGCTCCGACAAAGTAACGCCCCTCTATGACATTCCTTACCGATCGTCTCCAAATTTTGTGGGACGGACGGAGGAGCTGGCACGATTGGATGAGATATTCCAAATGTCGGATCGGGCTGTGATTTCGGCGGTAGCGGGAATGGGCGGCCTGGGCAAAACTCAGCTTGCGGTGCAGTATGCGAGACGAAATCAGGCGAAATTTCCCGGTGGGGTGTGCTGGCTAAATGGACAGACGGGGGATGTGGCGACCCAGGTGATTCTGAAGGCAGAATTTGACCTGAAGCTGAAGGGATTGGACCGGGCAAAGGAGCAACTGGTCGAGACGGATGCGATCGCCCTCTGGTGCTGGCGACACTGGCAGCCGGAGGGCCGGGTGCTGGTGGTGGTGGATGATGTGGCGGACTGGGCAAAGGTGCGATCGCTCCTGCCCACGGACGATCGTTTTCGGGTGCTGGTGACGACGCGGCGACAGGATCTTCTATCGCAGGCGGTAACCATCGCGCTGGATGTGCTGCAACCGGAAGAGGCGCGATCGCTCCTGGCAAAACTGGAAAGTCATGGGCGCGTGGAGCAGGATCAGGAGACTGCCGATCGCCTGTGTGCGGCGCTGGGATATTTGCCCCTGGGGATTGAGCTGGTCGGGTGCTATTTGAGGCGCGATCGCTATCAAACGCTCTCGCAAATGATGGCAAGTTTGCAGGAAAAAGGGATGCAGGACCCGGCGCTAGTGCGATCGGACGACTATGAAATGCTGGCAGCACGAGGGATAAAGGCGGCGTTTGATGTGACCTGGGAAACGCTGGAACCGGAGGCGCAGCAGGTGGCGCGACTGTTGAGCTATTTTGCGCTGGATTGGATTGAGTGGGATTTGGCTGAGCAGATGATGCAACGGGTAGAAGGCGAAGCCTATGAATTGGGAGGGTTGAAGGCGCGATTAGAAAATGCCTCACTGGTGCAGTTTGAACCGGACGCTCCGGGATGGTGTCGGCTACATCCGCTGGTGCGGCAGTATTTGAGACAGGAGGAAACAATCGCTGTTCAGCAGGCAGGAAAAGCAGTTTTGCGATCGGCGTTTGTGGAGAGAATGATTGCCATCGCAAGTCAAATGCCACAAAACCCACCGACAAAAGAGATTGAGTGGTTTGGAGGGGTGCGATCCCACGTCCAGGAGGTTGCAGAATGCTACACAGATGGACTGGAGGGAGATGATCTACTTTGGTCATTTGCTGCACTGGCGCGATTCTATGAAGGTCAGGGACTCTATCGTCAGGCAGAAGAATGGTTCGCAGAATGCTTGAAAATAACTGAAGCCCGTTTTCCGGGCGACCATCCCGCTGTGGCAACCAGTCTCAACAACCTGGCAGCACTCTACGATTCGCAAGGCCGACTGAGTGAGGCAGAACCGCTCTATGTGCGATCGCTGGAAATGACTCAACGCCTATTTGAGGGTGACCATCGCGATGTGGCACTCAGTCTCAACAATCTGGCAGTATCCTACATATCGCAAGGACGACTGAGTGAGGCAGAACCGCTCTTGGTGCGATCACTGGAAATGACTCAACGCCTATTTGAGGGCGACCATCTCGATGTGGCACTCAGTCTCAACAGCCTGGCATTACTCTACAAATCGCAAGGACGACTGAGTGAGGCAGAACCGTTCTACGTGCGATCGCTGGAGATGAGGGAGCGCTTGTTTACTGGCGACCATCCCGCTGTGGCAAGCAGTCTCAACAATCTGGCAGAACTCTACAGAGTGCAAGGACGACTGGGTGAGGTAGAACCGCTCTTGGTGCGATCGCTGGAAATGTATCAACGCTTGTTTGAGGGCGACCATCCCGACGTGGCAACCAGTCTTAACAACCTGGCAGGTCTCTACGATTCGCAAGGGCGACTGAGTGAGGCGGAAGCGCTCTATGTACGATCGCTGGAAATGAGACAACGTCTGTTTGAGGGCGACCATCCCGCTGTGGCAACCAGTCTCAATAATCTGGGCGCGTTTTACTATGAGCAGGGTCGAGCAGCGGAAGCAGAACCTCTGTTAGCGGGTGCCTTAGCCATGCGGGAGAAAGTTTTAGGAGCTGACCATCCCGATACGATTGGTACTCGCCAAGGGTTAGCGATCGTTCGTCAGGCGATGCAGGGTGTTTCAGCCGTTCGGCAGAACAAGCCATTTCTGGTGCGGCTGTGGCAGACGCTTCGCGGTAGGTCTGGTTGAGCTTGTCGTTTCAGCTCGTAGGATTTCGCAACTGCCCGTATTGGAAGCGGTAGATGCCCAATCTGTAAAACTTCACCGCAGAGGCGCAGAGAGCGCAAAGATTTTACTCTGCGTCCTCTGCGTCTCTGCGGTGAACCCAGCATCTAGCCCACCATCAGCATCAGGCGCAACGGATTAAGCTGGGCAAACCAGGGGAAAGGATGGTCTTTAATCGCCTGCCAGTTCTCCTTGAACATTTCAGCTTGCACATGGTAGTCCTGGGCATCCAGCGGTGCAGAATTGAATTTCAAAAATAGCGTCATCCGGTGCGGCGTTTCGCTGGTGGAAACAAGCCAGCAGGGGAAGGTATTCTCCAGGTCGGGCTTTGCCGTGGGCATCAGACGGATTTGATGGGCACGAATTCCCACATCCGATAAATCATCAGGAATCGCCTCCACAACCTGCAAGTTAACTCCCCAGTCGATCGCCTCAATGGCTTCTGAACCAATGGCAACCGCCCGCGAGAAGTTCTTACATGCGGTCAGTTGAGCCACCCGCACGGTGCGGGGATTCTCAAAAATGCGGTGTTTGTCGTCAAAGGCGATCGCCCTGCCGCCCGACATCACCATCAGTTTTTCGCAGACCCGATAGGCTTCCTCCAGGTTATGGGTGACAAACAGCGTTACACCGGAATAGGTGGAGAGGGTTTCTACTAACTGTTGTTCGACCTGGCTGCGGAGATAGGTATCCAGCGCCGAAAAGGGTTCATCCAGTAATAGCGCTTCTGGTTCTGCTGCCAAAGCTCTGGCCAGTGCCACCCGCTGCTGTTGTCCGCCAGAGAGCTGGTGGGGGTAGCGATTCCCCAGTTCCTGCAATTGCACCAGCGCTAGCTGTTGTTTGATCCGCTGCGATCGCATTGCTCTGGGTAAGTGCTGCAAGCCAAATCCCACGTTCTGAGCAACCGTCATGTGCGGAAACAGCGCATAGTTCTGAAACACCAGGCTCACTTTGCGCTGATGGCTGGGAGTATTAATGCGTTTCTCAGAATCAAACAGCGTTTGTCCATTCAAAACAATGCGTCCCTTCGTTGGCGTTTCCACTCCGGCAATGCAGCGCAGCGTCATGCTCTTACCGGAACCAGAGCCACCCAGGAGGCCCAGCGTTTCGCCCTGAGCGGTAAACGCAGTCTCAAGGGTAAAGTTTGCCAGTTGCTTCTCAATTTCCACCAGCAGCCCCTTATTCTGCTCAGCCAGCGGAGACAGCGCCAGCGGCACCACCGTCGATGCCATTCGTCCTGACCTGCCGGGAACGGGTTCATGGGCTTCCACGGCTCCCAAACCCTGACCCTGGATTTTGCGCTCGTACTGCTTCTGCCAGAGATTGACCGCAATGATGCCCGTCAGCGAGATCGTCAGAATGACCAGAACCCACAGCCATGCCTCATCCATTGCGCCCGCTTCGACCGCAAAGTAGATCGCCATTGGAATGGTCTGCGTCTGACCCGGAATATTCCCCGCCAGCATCAGGGTGGCACCGAATTCCCCTAGTGCCCGTGCAAACGCCAGTGTTGTTCCCGCCAGGATACCGGGCACCGACAGCGGCAGCAGCACCCGCCGAAAGATGCGCCATTTTGATGCGCCCAGCGTCTGAGCCACCTGCAGCAGAGAACTATCCACCTGTTCAAATGCCCCCAGCGCGGTCTTGTACATCAGCGGGAAGGCTACCACTGTTGCGGTAATGACCGCCGCATACCAGGTAAAGACAACCGTAAAATCAAACTGCGCCATCAACTGACCCAGCGGGCCATTCCGTCCGAACAGCAGCAGCAGCAGGAAGCCCACGACCGTCGGCGGCAGGATCAGAGGGGATACAAAAATGCCCTCAATCACCGATTTCCAGCGTCCCCGATATCCCAGCATCCAGTAGGCGGCGGCAATCCCAACAAAGAACGTGGCGATCGTTGCCAGTCCGGCGGTTTTAAGGGAAATCCAGAGTGGGGAAAGATCGGGGGTCATGGCAGCAGTCTGAGATTAAACATGAGAAGCATTGTGTCGGTGGTGTTCTAGAACGGTGAATCGTTTTGGGGGCTGC
>JBIKWV010000270.1:0-6330 GCA_044356135.1 Elainellaceae cyanobacterium | reverse complement strand
ATAGTCCGTTGCTCTTCTGAAATGGTTCGCATCGCCGCCAGAACACAGCTTCTTCGCTCCCTCAAAATTGCTTCTTCAAGCAAGTCCAGATTTCCTGCTTTTGGAGAAACCTCGGTTGCCTCAATGGAGACGGTGCGACCAGGGTTAAGTATCTGCATCCTGCGGATCCGATCAATAATCCGGCTCCGTGCAAGTGTAAATAGCCAGGTCTGGACACTTCCCCGTTTCGCATCGTAGCGATCGGCAATTCGCCAAACTTGAGAAAAAATATCCAAAACAACTTCCTCGCTCTCTTCAACAGAACCAAGACTCCTGTATGCCCAGCTATAGATAGTACTGGCGTAGCGATCGTACATTTGCGACAGCGCAGACTCGTCCTGCTGGGCAACCCGAGTCAGCAAAGAAGCGTCTTCAGCAGCAGAATACTCACTCATTATGGGGGCAGTGGGTGTGAAAGCACTCGTCGGTTGACATCGAGTTGCCTCTGGGTGGATTTACGAGTAGACAACAGCCATGCTGAACTCCCAGCGTTGAGAGTTTCAAGAGGAACAATACTCGGAAAATCATTTCCAGAAAACTCCTGGCATCCAAATCTATATACGCAGAAAATCACCGATTGGATCTCATTAATACAAACAAAATTCAGCGTCAATTCAACAAATCCAATTTCGGTGTTCTCCCGTAAATAGTAACAACAGCCGCTGATTTGCTCACGTGGGATTTCTGGAAACAGGAATGCCGGACTTGCTGCGTCCGTCCACGACTCATGGGCAAAGAGAGCTGCGTTTAACTAAGGAGACACCTGTATGGCAAAACTGCCAAATTTTCGCTTCAGGCAAGCCTTTCAGCCGCTGCGCCACAGTCTGTTCAACCATCCCTGGAAGCGGGGTATAAGCGTTGGAGCCGTTGCCACCCTACTCGCGATCGCCTCCCTCGGCATAGCTGGGACTATCGGCTCCGAACGCCTGAACGCCTCTGACCACGACGATGGTGACATCGATGTTCGGAGCCGCGCCCTCAGCCTCACTGACCTCTACTTCTTTCGAGAGCGCGACCAGAACCCCGGTGCTAGAGCAGATGATCTGATTCTGGTGATGAATACCAACCCGCGATCGCTCGCACGGCAGCCGTACTTCTTTAGTAACGCAGCCCAGTACGAGTTCAAAATCTCTCGTGTCGGCAATGTGAATGCAGTTCCCACTACAGTTCCTGACCTGACTTTTCGGTTTACCTTCACTCCCGCAGGCAATCCGCAGGGAGTCGGCAATCGCCAGGGCATAACGCTGACAGTGATTGACCGCAATGGTCGCACCACCACAATCAACCGCAATCGGGATGGGAAACCATTGCTGACTACGCCGATTACCGCCGGGACTCCCAGCCTCAATCAGGTGAATGTCAACGGCAACAACGTTACTATCTTTGCAGGACTGCGAGAAGATCCCTTCTTTTTTGATGTTGATCAGTTCTTCCGGGTGCGGGCAGGGCTTGCGGGCTTTGGCCCCCGTGTTGGCTTCCGCCCTCCCGAAACGGCTCAGGACTTCACGAAGGATCTCAACGTGAACACGATCGTCATGCGAGTACCGCGCCGACTGCTCCAGGGCACCACTAACGCCCAGATATTTGATGCATGGTTGGCCATCAATATCCGCGATCCCAGAACCGGACGCTTTGTTCAGACCGAGCAACTGGCGAATCCCGGCATTAACGAAGCACTGCTGATCAGCCAGAAGAATCTGGCAGCCTACAACCGACTACAACCCACCCGCACCGTTACCCCGGAATTGCTGCAAGTTGCCACTGAGGCAAAGGCCAGCCTGCGGGCATTGGGGAATACCAGCGCCGAGGCAGATGCTCTGTTGGGAGCCTTCTTGCCAGACGTGATGCGCAATGACACCCGCTTCCCCAGCGGTTTTGGCACCGGGTTGAACACTCGAGGGACACCTGTACGGGGACGCAAGTTGAAGGATGACGTGATCGATGTAGCCCTCACCGTTCTGACGAAGGGTGTGGTTCGGACGGATAACGTCTCCTACGAAGGAACGCCGGGGAATCCAGGTCAGGGACACCAGCCCCTGGCACCCAGCTTCCCGTACCTGGCACCACCGAACTAGTGGATCATTTGGCATGGGTATCGCCATCCCTGGCATCTTGCCCATCTGGGCGGGCGAGACGCCCACCCCACAGAGGTATGGCGATGAGCAAAGCCAATGACCCACTGGTACTCCTCAAAAGAAACTTTGCCTGGTTGGAGTGGCACACTTCGCGTACCACTCCAACCAGGCAACCGACAAAGTTCGCCAAGCGAACGACCAGTGCGTCATTTGCCTTGAATATCGGGATTTGCCCCTACCGTTCGGCTTCGTTCAAGAGTTCGCGCTCCCTCAAGCTCCCAATTCTGGGCCTCGACGTGAGCGCTCAGCATTCGACGGCTCGACTGAGCGCTCACGCCGAAGTCCGAACGTGGACTTTGAACGGTTCAGTCCCTAGAAACGGTACTTTCGGGATCGGTTCCCCCCCAGCCCCCTCAAGGGGGGCTGGGGGGGTCTGGGGGGCGGTTCGGCAGACATTGGGTGTCAATAGCGATGTTCGTACAAAATGACCCACTCGTGCAGATTCTTGAACGGGGTGCAGGGTTGGCCCCCCTGCGTGGAGGCCGCCCCCATCCCCTCTGTTCTACCCCACATGGCGATGGCAATCGTCTTCCAGGAAGCTCCTTCAAAAATTCGCTCTATGACCTCTCCTTCTCTTCCGTCAAAACGCTCAGAGTACTGGTGGCGCTGGGGATGGGCGATCGCCCTCGGTATTCCCCTGACCACAGCTACCCTGTTCCTGACCCAACCCACTTTTCTCACCAGGCTGGATACTCTGCGCTACGAAGCCTTCAATCCACTGGAACCGGAATTCCGCTATCCGTTCCCAGAGTCCTTGAAGGGCGATCGCAGCCCAATATCAGCGGTGCAGCGCGAAATTGCTTTCTACCTGGAGCGGCTTCGCAACCAGCCGAATAGTGCGGTTAATTCTGCTGCACTGGCCACTGCTTACCTGCGCATGGCCCGACTGAATGGACAGGGAAACTGGTATTTGCTGGCTAACCAGTCGGCTCAGAAATCCCTGGCAATCTTACCGATTAACAACACGGAGGCATTGCTGGTGCAGGCACGATTAGCGGAGGCACAGCACGACTTTGAGGCAGCGCTGAGATTGGTCAAGCCGCTTGATGGACAGAAGGAGGCGATCGCACTACAGGTGACGACGAATCTGGCGATGGGTAGACTGGCGGCAGCCGACCGGGCCGCGCAGCAATCCGTTGATCAGAACCTCAGCCTCAGTGCCTTTACGCTATTGGCATTAGTTAAATCGGCTCAGGGCAGGGATCAGGAGGCACTTCAGAATTTTCGGTACGCCCTGGATGTCGAGGAGCCAGGGGAGTTCAGTCACTCTGCTCGGACTCGCACTTTAATGGGGCGATTCTTTTATGAGCGAGGCCAGTTAGACACTGCTGAGGGATTTTACCGCGAAGCGCTCCGAATTTTACCCGACTACCCACTGGCGCAGGTGAATCTGGCGCAACTCGCCATTCGACGCGGTGATGACTGGGGGGCAGAAAGGATATACCAGCAAGTTGTCGATCAGTCTGACGGGAACCCAACGGTTTACGACCCGCTCATTCTGCGAGGTAGGGCACGCATCCAACAGCTCCGGGGAAATCTCACTGCTGCCAATCAACTCTGGGATGAGGCAGAAACCCTGCTGCGGCAGAGTTTTATCGGAAGTACCAGCACTTCGTTTGGGCATCGGCGCGATCTGGCAAAACTGCTGCTGGAGCGTAGCGCAGCCAATCCTGAAACCGCTCGACCCTGGATCCAGGAAGCAATCACCCTGATGGAAACGGAACTGCAATTGCGCCGCGATGCCGAAACACTGGAAACCTATGCCTGGGCACTGTCGCAGGATCATCGCTGGCGAGACGCGCAGAAAGCAGTGCAGGAAGCGATCGCCCTCGGCACCCGTACCGCAACGCTTTATGATCATGCCGCCACGATAGAGCAAAGCCTCGGCAACCTGAATCAGGCGCAAACCTATCATCAAATTGCTCAGGAGATTGATCCTCAGTTCGGCAATCCCGCTCGCAGTGCCGCCAACCTGAGCGCAGGACTGGGGTCGTGATGTTCTGATTCTGATTCTGTTGGAGCTTGAGTTTCAAACTTTCAACACCAAAATCTTCTCATTCCCAATTCACCATGAAACGTCTCATTCCCCTCAGTATTCTCTCCTGTATCTCTACTGTTTTAATCTGGCTCCTGGTCGCGGCTCCCAGTCAGGCCCACTGGGCTGATTTAGCAGTCGCAGAATTACTGGTGGAGCAACAGTCTGTTCAGATGACGCTGACCTACCCAACCGGATTAACTGCGTTTGCCGATAGCGATCGCAGTGGACAACTTTCTCCTGATGAAATTCGCATTCACACAGCGCAGCTTCAGACGTTCTTGGGCAAAGCGATTTCAATCACCGATAGTAACCATCAGCAGGGACAATTAACCGTCCAACCGATGGAGCACACAACCCTGCCACCCACAGTACAGGCTGCGCCTAACACCCATACAACACTGCGGCTCGGTTTCGATTGGGGCAAACCAATTCAGGGACTGACTGCCCGTTATAACCTGTTTCTTCCCGGTGTGGCAACCTCCAGTTGTTTGACCACGATTCTACAGGGAGGACAGTTGCGGACGTTTGTGTTTACCCCCACCCGTCAAACGCTGGCGTTGATGCCCGGTCTACCCGGATTTGCAACGGGAGAATTGCTTCTGGCGATCGCAGGAGCAGTTATCTGGGGTGCCGCACATTCTCTGTCGCCTGGACATGGGAAAACAGTGATTGGCGCATACTTGATTGGAGAACGAGCTACCCCTCGACACGCACTGCTGCTGGCGCTGATCACGACCGTTACTCATACCGTTGGGGTATTTACGTTAGGACTCATCACACTGTTTGCTGCCAAATACGTTCTTCCGGAACAGCTTTACCCCTGGCTCAGCCTGCTTTCGGGTAGTCTGATCGCTGTGATTGGCGTTCGTTTGCTGCTAACACGATTTAGCCAGAAACTTTCCAAAATTCATCTGCCGTTTGCTCATTCTCAGCATCACCTGCATATTCATGGATCTACAACTGAAGATTCACACGCTCACTCGTCCACGGCTCTCCTCAGCGTAGTTTCCCATCATGCCTATAGAGGTGGCTATGAGCATGGACATGGACATGGACATGGACATGGACATGGACATGATATTCATACTCACGATCATAATCATAATCATCATGATCGTCATGATCATCACCATTCCCATTCCTATTCTCACAGTCATGATGACGACCACGGACATTCCCATTCTCACCTACCACCTGGCGCAGATGGGACACCTGTTACCTGGCGCAGTCTGGTCGCTCTGGGAGTGTCCGGCGGGTTGATTCCCTGTCCCGCCGCACTGGTATTGCTGCTGGGGGCGATCGCCCTGAATCAAGTGGCGTTTGGATTGCTCCTTGTACTGGCGTTCAGCCTGGGTTTGGCGGGCGTCTTGACGGGGTTGGGCCTTCTCATGGTTTATTCCAAACATCTATTCAAGCGAATTCCAACGCAGTTCCGTTTCATGAAGGGGCTGCCTGTCGTAAGTGCGATCGCCATTACTTTAATCGGGGTTGGTGTTACGACAAAAGCTCTCATGCAGATTACACAAATCTAAGTGCCTATCCGAAAACCAAAAATCCAAATTCTGGTGGGCGCGACGCTGTAGCGTCGTGCCCACCAGAATTTGGATTTTTGGATAGGTTCTTAAGGGGGTGAGTGAAATTCTTTGTAGCTAGTTCGTACTAATCCGTATTAGGATTCTAAAATCCAGTTTTTCGTCCTGGGAAATAGGAAAACCGCCTCGCAATATCCAACCCTCCTCTGGTGGGGATACCGTCCTACCCCGGCAACTTCTGAGCAATCTGCGAATTCTGATTGAACAGGGGCGAAGTAGAGCGGTACTTCTTTGGAAACTGAGATGCGAAATCTCTTTGGAAACTGAGATGCGAAATCTCTTTGGAAACTGAGATGCGAAATCTGGGAATCGACGCACCTGAACATGAGTGAATCACCATCTGTCAGCCTCCCGGAAGTTACGACAGTTCCATTTGCTGTCCACGTTTTTGGCGTAAGCTTCGCCCTTCCTGTTTCTGGCACACAGCTCTAGCAACCTGATTCACGTATTCTCTGGCTTTTGCTTTGCCCTGGTTGTACGATCGCTCCCCCACCCCGGAACTACCTGCCGCGATTAAGCTTGAAAC
>JBIKWV010000267.1:0-6341 GCA_044356135.1 Elainellaceae cyanobacterium | reverse complement strand
TATAAAAGTGGGATGCACCAAATCTACTGAACGATTCACACAAGCTTTAAACAGTTATTCCAGAAAGCCTGGGGCGATCGCGGAATTGTGGGATATAGGGGTATTTCCTCCGATCCAGAAAAATCATGAGCGCCCGGTTCCAACTGGCAATTATTATCCTGCTCTTTGGGTTTACGTTGACTGGCTTCTGGTTTGCCACTCGAACGGCAAATCCGCTTGCCGCGACGACCGATAACAATCAGATGATGCTCCCGCCCGAATTGGAGCCTCCTGTGTCTGGATCAGCAGCGATCGAGCGCACCATTCGGCATAAGCGGTGTCCTCGCTGCAACTTACGGGGAGCCGACCTGAGCAATCGTGATCTGAGCCGGGTGAATTTGAATGGGGCAGACCTGACGGCGGCGAATCTGAGCAACACTCGCCTGATTAACGCAAATGTCAAGCAAACCCGGTTTCAGGGCACCAACCTGCAGGGGGCAACGCTCCAGGGGGCCGATGGGCGGGGGGCAAACTTGCAGGGAGCAAACCTCAGAGGCGCACAACTGATGCATGCCAACCTTTCAAAGGCCAACTTTCAGGCCGCCATGCTGGAGGAAGCCGAACTGCGGGACGCCAATTTGCTGGGGGCGATTTTTACCCGCGCCAAACTGCGGCGAACCAGCCTGTATGGGGCAGTACTGCGGGAGGCAAACTTATCCCATGCTGATCTGAGCGAGACGGATCTACGCTACACCGATTTGTCAAAGGCAACGCTCAAAGGAGCCATCCTGGTCAACGCTGACCTGGACTGGGCCACCCTACCGGAAGGGTTCAACTTTAACGGCGTGATTCTTGAGCCAATGCAGTAGCCATGACCAACTCCCCCCTGACCAAAATTCTATTGCCCGCAGCAATGGTGTCCAGCACCACCTTTGCAGCATTGAATGCCCCCTTTTTTTTACTGTCCTCTGAGCCACTGGTGATTGAGGTACCCCCGCTGTTTAGTGCACAGATTCAGCCCGTTTTCCTGCAGGAACACCGGGACTTTGCCATTCGCTATGTGGGCGGCTCAATTGTGGTCAGCGTAGCTGCTGGATTGATTACAGCTGAGATGCTGAGAAATCGCTATCGGCAGATAGCCAAGGGCGATCGTCCCAGTCTGGCAATGTTGGCGCAGATTTTGCAGCAAGCTGAAGCAACCCCACCCAAACCATCTGCACTCGATCTGGAGACCAATGCGCTGCTAGACCCCGATTATGAGGCGATCGGGCTGGAGTATCCTGAATCATTACAAGAAAATCCTCCGGCCCATGCAGAGTGGGTAGAGGAGCCACTGCCGGAGTTCTCCCGTGCTCACTCGGCTTTTGTGCGCCCCGAAGATGATGCCATTCCGCTAATGGTGCTGGAAACGGCACTGGAGTACCACACACCCGACATTGAGGCCATTGCTTTAGAAAAGCCGCTGCCTGACTCTGACGTTGATGGGGGACTGGAACCCATCACAGAACTGCCAGCCGACATCCCCCTTGAGCGGATTCAACTACCACAGCACCAGCAAACCTTCCCAGCACTGTCGATCGAAGGGCAGTACTATCGTCTCCTGCGGGCGGGCAAAACTCAGCAGCAGGCACAGCGCATCGCCGCCAAACTGCGCAACGATGGGCGGCAGGTGCTGCTCACCCAGACGGCTTCTCTCCGTGGAACGACGATTTGGATTCTGGAACCCGAAGCCTGTTTAGCAAACCATCACCTCCGTTCTGAACCATGATGCAGATTAGCAAGACTGATGCCATTCAACTGTTGCACCGTTATGCGCTGGGGGTACGGGATTTCTTCAATATCGACCTGAGCCGCATGAATCTGCGGCAGCTTCACCTGCCCGATGCCGATCTGTGGATGGCCAATTTGAGCGGCACCGACCTGACCGGAGCTGTCCTGAGCCGTGTTAGCCTGCGGGAGGCCAATTTAGAACACACCTGCTTTCAGGATGCCGATTTGCAGGGGGCGGACTTGCGTACCGCCGATCTGCGCCAGTGCAACCTGTGGGGAGCCAACCTCCAGGGCGCGATTTATGACGAAACGACACGCTTTCCAGCCCGATTCGACCTGGTGGGTGCGGGACTGTATGCGATCGCTCCCTATGCCCCGTTAGCCCAGGCTGACCTGCGTAGTGCCGATCTGAACGGTGTGGATCTGCAATTTGCCGACCTGAGACAAGCTAACCTGGCGGGGGCAGAGTTCGTCATGGCCGACCTGCAGGGGGCGATTTTGCGGGACGCCGACCTGAGCCGCGCCAACCTGCACCGTACCGACCTGCAGCGGGCAAACCTGAGCCACGCCAATCTTCAGGTGGCCAACCTGCGCGGCGCAAACCTGCAACGAGCCAATCTGCTGGGAGCCAACCTGGGGCTGGCCTGCCTGGAAGAGGCTCATCTGAAGGGAGCCATTTGCGATCGCACGACTCAGTTTCCTGAATCCTTTGACCTGGATGCGGCGAACATTGTCCTGCTGGTGCCCGGTGCTTCCCTGTGGGATGTAGATTTGCAGGGCATGGATCTGTCGGGAATGGATTTGACTGGTGTCAGTCTGGTGGGGGCAAAACTGGCGGGAGCTGACCTCTGGGGGACGAACCTGTCAGGGGCAGACCTGTCAGGGGCGGATCTGGCTGGGAGTAATCTGGGCTGTGCCACGTTGACCAACACCAACCTGACGGGAGCAGACCTGGCCGATGCCAATACGGAAGGTGCCGACCTGACCGGAGCTATTCTGAATGCCGCTTAACGTCTGCATTGCTTAAACAATAGATTGAACAATTCTCAATGTTGCATCACAGCGGCATGGGTTGAATGGTCGTCTGCATCCCTACCGCAGGAATTCGTCCGGTGTCATCGGGGCGTTGGTCTGACGCTCGGAGGGGCGCTGTAGCTGAATCGTATTTGGCGGTTCAGGCAGAATCAGGTACCGTCTGCCCCAGCCACCGTTGATGTCTTCGGGCCGAATCGGGGGCGGGCTGGTCTTTCCGGTGGGCAGGTCAACGGGTCGGATCTGGCTCACCTGGAGGTAGCGATCGCCCTCCTGGGTCGTGCGCACATCCTGATCCAGCCGCAGTTGCAGGTTGAACAACCGTTCCTCCAGGTCAGGCAGACTGGCGGGTGCGAGTGTGGCCAGAAACACGACATCCGGCGCGGGCCGGACAGGCACCTGGAGTTTTTTCTGCTGTCGCTGCCACGCTTCTTGATAGGTGCCATCAGTTGCAACCTGCCACAGGTTTAAGTTGGCCTGCCACTGTCCCTGGCTGACCTCTGTCTCCTGGTAGTCAAGGATAGAGTAGCTGGTGGTAGCGGTCGCTTTCTGGTCTAGTGGGTAGAGGTAGCGGACTGCGGCGATCGCCACTCTGGTGCGATCGGGTAAATTGGTCTTTCCGCTCAGTTGATACACTCCCTTTGATCCCGCCTCGACGGTTTGCACGTTGAGACTGGCGCTCTCCTGGGAACCCGGTAAGCGGAGGGTTGCACAACCACTGCTCAAGGCCAGCGCCAGTGCGATTCCAGCGACACGAATGAAAGGAAGGGGAAAAGACTTCATTGAGGTGAAAAAGTCAGTAGAAGAATGATTCGTGGAGAAGATCGATGACGAACCCCAGGACAACCTGATTGATTCAGCGCGACATCAAACGTCCCTGGCCAGAAAATACAAATCCGGCATCAGCATAGCCTGAAGTGTTTTCGATGTCTCAGAAAAACATGGGGATTACACAAACTTCATACAAGATGCCGCATTATTTGTTGGTTTAATAAAATTACGAATAATAAAGCTGATCTAAAGATGAAATAACCGTAGATGGCTAAGGAAATCAGGTTTTCATCTCTTTATTGACCGTGGGGTGGGCAGGCATCCTGCCCCAAAGACCGGGCGGGCAGGATGCCCACCCCACAATGCTCCAGGCTGGCTGGGTTGAACCACTACAGTTCTGCACCCTGCAATCCATACAGGTCTTCAATCTTTTGAGTTCTCGTTTATTTCCATGGATTCAATCATTTATGTTCCACTGACATCAAAAATGATTGACTCCGCTGTGTCCAATGCCGTCTCAGGTGTGATACTCCATGCATCACCTTCGATTCTCCAAAAGCTTCCGGTGGATATTTCTGTTCTGCCTCACGATCGCTCTGACCGGACTGCTGTCCCTGAACCGGGGAGCAGTTGCCCAACAATCCCCTGATGCCGTTTCTGACACCACCACCGCAACCGAAGCGCCCGTCGTCAATCTCCCCACATTGGCGGCGGGCGCTCCGGACAAATATGTGCTGGAGTTCAACCGCAGTCCCGTGGTGGGGAATCGGTTCCGGTTTGACGGCATTTACGACGAGGCACGACTGCGCTTTACTCGTCCGCGCCACTGGACAGTGAGAACTGCGAAGGTGCTGCTGCGCTATCGCCATTCACCTGCGCTGTATGCCACCCGCTCGAATCTGACGGTGTTGATCAACGGCACCAGCGTCGGCAGTGTTCCAACCAACCAGCCAGAAAACAAGATCGGGGAAGCCGTGTTTGACGTGCCCGTCGATCTGTTGCAGAACTACAACGAACTGGTGGTGGCAGCCCTGCAAAATAATTCCCCCACCTGCACACAGGATCCCTACGACCCATCGCTGTGGTCAGAAGTGCTGCCCGATTCGCGCATTGTCTTTGACTATCAGCCCCAGGAAGTGGCACTGGACTTCAACCGTTATCCCTATCCCATCTTTGACGAACTGAGCCTGGAGGCCAACCGGGTAGCCTATCTCCAGCCCAAAACGACGGATGAGGCGTGGCTAACGGCGATCGCCCGCTTCCACGGAGCACTGGGCCGCGTAGCCTACTACCGGGCGCTGGAAAACCGAATGGTAAAACGTCTGTCTGACCTGAAGCCCGACGAACATCTGATTATCATTGGCACCCCCGCTCAGCAACCGATTTTGAAGGATCTGGATCTGCCGTTTGAACTGAAGGATGATTCTGGAGGCACACGCTTCCTGGATCAGAAGTCTCAACCGATTGGCAAAGACACAGGCGTGCTGATGCTGACCACCGCCCTCGACAATCGCGTTCCGGTGTTGGTGGCGACGGGAAACAGTGAAGCCGCTGTCGCCAAAGCGGTACAGTTTCTGGTGCAGTCCAGGGATCGACAAATCGGTAGCGGTGAGGCCATTCTCGTCGATCAGTTGGCTCCGGTTGAAACACCCAGCGCCCGTGAGTGGCAGGGCTATCTGCCGCTGTCAGATGGATTTCTGCTGAAAGACTTACAGACGGGTACCGGACAGCGTTATGACGATGTGACCGTGCGCGGCTCCCACGCCCCCGCTCTGGAAATTGATTTTCGCGCCCTGCCGGACGACCAGTTTCTCCCCGGCAACGAGATGACCCTGCGCTACAGCTACGGTCCCCAGGTGAACCCCCTGACCTCGATGGTAGAAGTGCAATTGGATGGTGTCGCTCTGGAGGGAGCACGACTCACCTCCGTCAGCGGCGCTGAGCGGGAATCGCTCCAGGTGAAGCTGCCGGAAGGCCGGATTACCCCCAACTCAAAACTCCAGGTCAACTTCCGCCTTGACCCCCGTGAGCGTCGCTCTTGCAGCCGCGTCACCGACCAGCAACTCTGGGGCACAGTGCATTCCGACACCAGTTTCACGCTGCAACGAGAAGTCGGCGTCAAACTGCCCAACCTGAAGCTATTGACCAACGGGTTCCCCTTCACCGCGCCCCAGGATCTTTCCAGTATGGCGATCGCCCTCCCCGATAGCCCCAGCACCGCCGACCTGAATCTGCTGCTGGAGGTGTCTGAGCGCCTAGGTCGCCTGAGCAAGGCTCCCTCCATTCAGTTCTCGGTCTACCGGGCCGGAAAGGTCCCCGGTGATGTTCTGCAACAGAAGCACCTGATCGGGATTGGCGTGCGATCGCAGTTCCCCTTCCCAGAAGCGCTGGAGCAAGGCGATGGGTTTACCCTGAAAGCCCAGTCTACCCGCTCCTGGCAGGACAGCAAGGTGAAGGTAGCCAGCGATGCTGAAGGCGTGATCAAACAAGAAATTTCCCCCTGGAATCGCGATCGCATCCTGCTCATCCTCAGCGGCCAGAGGGTGAACGGCCTGGATCAGGTGCGTACCCTATTTGCCGAAGACCCCCTGTTCTACCAGCTCAAAAACGACACCGTCCTGCTCAGCGCCAACGGCGACACCCCCTCCCCCTACGACCCCAACGACTACAACCTGGAATTCTTGCAGCAGACTACACCGAAGGCGATCGTAGCTGTCCCCGACGACAACCACTGGCTAGACACGCTGCGGCGCAGTTGGCTGTTCCTGGCTCCCGCCTTTGTGGTCGCA
>JBIKWV010000268.1:0-6341 GCA_044356135.1 Elainellaceae cyanobacterium | reverse complement strand
CTTATTCAATTACCGGAGCTATGCTATTCCATCATCAACAAATGTCAGCATCATTGGCTGTTTCATCCGATTGAATTTAGAGAATAATATCGGCTGAAAACAGTGCTGGTGCTCCTGCCAGCCTAATTTCTGCCTCTGGCGTACTGCCAAACCCACCGATGGTGTTGATCTGAAGAATGCCACCGGAATATCGAACCTGACCCGGTGAAGTGAAGGGTAAACTGCCTCTGAAAATAAATGCCTGGTTCCCTGGGAGCAAGGCATTTGCATCGATCGCAGACAGGTCGATGCGATCGCCCAGAAAAATACCATTTCCCGCAAAGTCCGTGATCACATCCCGGTTCGCCGCACCGACTGGGGTCTCCGAAATAGAAAGGTAACGGAAAAGATCATTTCCCACACCCCCCGTGAGCGTGTCTCGACCCAGTCCACCAATCAGCACATCATTGCCAGCCCCACCGATTAGAACATCATTGCCAGCATTACCATTAAGGATATTACTGCCCGTGTTGCCAGTCAGTTGATTGTTAAGAGCGTTGCCGATACCGTTAATGTTTGCGCTCCCGATCAGCAGCAGGTTCTCCAGATTACTACCCAGCGTGTAGTTGATTGATGATTGAACAGTATCGATACCAGCTCCAGGAAGTTCAACGACAATATCACCTAGATTGTCTACAACATAGGTGTCATTGCCAGCACCACCGTACATCAAGTCGAGTCCCAGCCCACCATCCAGGACATCATTACCGCTGCCACCAAACAGCGCCCCAATCCCACTGTCATTTCCGGCACCTCCCAGGAGGATGTCATTCCCTTCCCCTCCATATAGAAAATCCTGACCATTGCCTCCATTAAGGAAATCGTTGCCAGAATCTCCTGCCAGCAGATCGTTGCCATCGACGCCGTTCAGGCTATCGTTTCCTGGATCGCCATAGGCTGCATCAGAACCAGGCGTCCCTATAAAATTATCGTTGCCTGGAGTTCCGTTGAAAAATGCCATGATTATTTTCTCCGTTTAATAAACTCAAACTGGTTCAAAATTGAGAGGATTCCCGCCTGAAGGTGGGATGATTTGGGTGGGGAAGTACGGCGTTGAGAGCCATACTTCCCCACCTGAGTCAGGAGTGCCCTCTATTACCGTTGCTGTCACAGTCTACTCATGATCTTTTTCGTTGAGGTATTGCTGAAACCACTGGCTGGCAAGGGCTGAAACCTGTTCCAAGGCCCCCGGTTCCTCAAACAGATGGGTGGCTCCAGGAACAATTTCCAGACGCTTTTCTACGACCCGATGAAGCTGTTCCAGCGCCTCCTGATTCATCTTGACCACTGGGAAATCAGCCCCGCCCACAATCAGCAGGGTAGGAGCCTGCACCTGGGTCAGGGCAAACCCTGCCAGGTCGGGTCTGCCACCTCTGGAAACGATCGCCCTGACAGCCTCTGGACGACGAGTGGCGGCGATCAGCGCAGCAGCACTGCCGGTGCTGGCACCAAAGTAACCGATGTGGAGATGGCGAGTGGGGGAGTGTTGCAGCAGCCAGTCGGTGGCTCCCACCAGTCGCTCAGTCAGTAAGCCAATGTCAAACCGGAGCTGGTGTGATCGCTGGTCCATCACTTCTTCTTCCGCTGTCAGCAGATCAAACAGCAGGGTTGCCAGCCCTCGCCGTTGCAAAACACTGGCAACGAAGCGATTACGGGGGCTGTGTCGGCTACTGCCACTACCGTGGGCAAACATCACAATCCCCTGAGCGGCGGCGGGTATCACCAGTTCCCCTGCCAATCTCACAGACCCTGCAGTGACCAAAATAAAATGCTCGTTGTTGTGCTCTCTGAGGGTTCTCATAAGATACGAATGATGAATTTCACCTGGGGGATCACTGCTCTCCGGGAGAGACAGTTCCTCTGCTACAACAGTTTACTGATGGAGCCGTTTGACTGAACCTGCCGGATGGCAGATGCAATCAATGGGGCAATTGAAGCAACATGTAAAGCTTTCCAGTCGGTTTCTCTGGTGGAAACGGTATCGGTGACAAAAATGGCTTGAATGCTCTTTTGACTCAATCGTTGGCGGGCATCGCCGACCAACAATCCGTGGGTTGCAGCGATGGTAATTTCGGGACGAGCATCGGCATCCAGTAATGCCTCAATGCTGCGGGCAAGGGTACCACCTGTCGAGATCATGTCATCAATGATCAGACAGGGGCGATCGCGGACATCTCCCACGATGCGAGTCACCTCTGTTTCAGTCCCACTCTTCCGCTGCTTGTGCAGGACGATCACTGAACTCCCCAGTCGCTGGGCATACTGGGTCGCCATCTGCACTCGTCCAGTATCGGGAGACACGATGACAACACCGGGTGGTAACCGATCGCGGATGGCATCACATAGGATGGGCACGGCTGTCAGACTGTCTACTGGAATCCGAAAAAAACCCTCAATCTGCGGTGTGTGCAGATCGAGGGTGATCACCTGGTCAATCCCCACGGTCTGAAGCACTTCAGCCACCATGCTGGCAGTGATGGGTTCCCGCCGCCCATGCCGCTTATCGGCACGAGCGTAGCCAAAGTAGGGAACAATCGCCACAATGCGAGCAGCAGCAGCCCGACGGCAGGCATCGGCAAATGCCATCAGCTCCACCAGATGGTCATTTACCGGGGGCGAGGTGGATTGCACAATGAAAACGGTTTTCTGTCGCACTGGCTCCCGCAGTTCCACGGCGACTTCGCCATCAGGGAACTGCTGGGAGACACAGTTGCCCAAAGCCACACCCAGGTTATGGGCGATCGCCTCTGCCAGATTGGGGTTTGCGTTCCCAGCCAGTAGAATGAACTGACCCATACAATTGCATTTCTCCTGCTGATGAGGTACGGGGTACCGGGGGGATCACCCCTGCACTCCTCTCACGAAGCAAATAGGATTCCTATCTTTTCCAAGGATCACAAATAAATTAACCTGGAATATTTTTTGATAGAAGCGCGGCTAAGCAGCGCTTCTATCAAAAAATATTCGGTTTTATTTAATCCAAGACCCTAAAGAACGCTCAAAAATTCATTCCACGGCGTTGCCACCAGAGTTTCTGTGCTGGAATGACCATAGGACTGGATAATCATTGCAGCTTTCGTCACCTGATGAATATCCTCAGCTTCAATCACGTCTATCACATCGTACTGTCCTGTCGTAGCATAGCTGTCTTTCCAGTGAACACCTGGACATTCATGTCTGATTTTTTCAGAGACTGTTTCTGCCAGCTTCTTAAAGTCTTTTGGGTCTGCAAATGTTTGAGGAGAAAACCGACCCAGGATAATGTAAGTTGCCATAAAATTGCTCCTTGTGATAAGGCCAGGGTTAGCTTTACAGCCTTTTCCAGGCGAATCAGGTACAGATTTGGGGTGCAGGGGTTCCCCCCCTGCTATCCGATTAACAAGTCAGAACTGGTTTTGATCGCATCAACCTTAATTTCGCCCAGCTTTATCTCAACCCCGGTAATCTCTACAATCTTGCGGTTGTAGAACTCTAACTGGTAATCCACACTCCAGGGATCCCTGGGATTCAACTGTAGAGAATAGTCTCCCTCAATCGTCTGAAGAAAGTAATCGGGGCCTTCACTGCGGGTGCCCACCCTACCATGTCTGATATACACCAATCCCTTCAAATTGATCATTGCTTCAGTGCTCCAAGTCCCCTAACTGGCAGATTTGTTTCGCAGGCTGAGACTATGGTTTTACCCAGCCTGCGAATAGATTTCTAGCTAATATTCACCTTGACGGCTTGCCGTTTCTCGGCTTCTACCTTGGGTAGGGACAGATGCAGGATGCCATTCTTACATTCCGCCTGCACTTTATCGGTCTGGATATGAGCGGGCATCGGAATCCGCCGCTCAAATTTGCCATAGTGGAATTCGGAGCGCATTACACCTTTTTCTTCTATCTTCGACTCTGATTTGCGCTCACCGCTGATGGACACAGAATCTTCAGTCACCTGCACACTCAGGTCTTTTGCTTCCATGCCTGGTATCTCTAGCTTCAGTTGAATCGTGTCATCGGTTTCCTCCATTTCGGCTGAAGGGATGAATCGAAAAGATTTGGTCAATCCGTCGCCTGTGGGCATGAGGCGATCGAACAATTGATTCATCTCCCGCTGTAAACTTCCAATCCCCCGAAAGGGTTCCCAGTGGGTTAGTTCCTCCAGTGGTTCCCATCGTGTAATCGGCATAATTGATTTCTCCTTTGTTATTCCAATACTTTTGTCATTCCAATACTATCGACAATGATCAAGACAATAAAAGAGCGATCGCTGAATAATTCAGCCTGTTCTCAACTCAAATCTGACTCCTCACGACCCACCCCATATCAATCCCCTGGGGTTTTCTAGCAATGAAATGATCTGTCCACGAGTTTGTGTAAAACCCCCTCATGGCGATGCCTGAAATCCTTGATTTTGTGTGGGCGTACACAGTATGCTCACACAAAACTGTGGAGAACCTATGTTGATAATGTTCTAGAGTTATCGCAGTTGATGTAGAGCATTCTCAATTCTGTTTCTATATTTCTATGCTAGATCAGGTCAGTGCTGAAGGAATTATTTGTTGATAAGTCTAAACATTCACATTCATAGATCAGAGTTAATTGTTCAGATGCCCGTCGGTGAATGATAACAAATGCTTGTAATGCTTGCCAGTGCTGATATTGGGCTTTCTCGAAAATTGTGTTGTGGTGTGACTTCGCTGCACTACAAAGTAATTTCCAGGTCACAAAAACTGATTTTTGATTCTGCTATTTTGGGATACTGCTTCAAGAAGTTCCTCTACAAGGAGAACAGAATATATAGCGCTTTGCGCTTGGATAAGGTACAGATTTTTGAGAGAGAGCCGCGCGGCGCGCGGCTGTCTCTCAAAAATGTGTTACTCGTGTACTTGACTAGAGCGAGAAACGCAATAGCAATCCTATTTGATTTGTGAGAGGGGGTCAGGGCAGGCGATACTTCCATGGACACATTCCAAAAACTAAGCCACAAGCTTAAAACGAGAAAGCTTCCCATGAGTCTAACGAGCGGTATAGCCCCCATCAATCACCAATTCTGATCCGGTAACAAATTTCGATTCATCGGATGCCAGATACAGAATCCCATAGGCAATATCCTCCGCTTCTCCCATGTGTCCCAGCGGATGCAAAGCGTCGATCGCCTTTCGTCCGACTGCTACATCGCCCTGTTGAGTGAGATATTTCTCCACCATTGGAGTCCAGATAAAACCAGGATGAATGGAATTGACGCGAATATTGTTTTTCGCGTACAGTAACGCATCTGTTTTCGTCATCAACCGCACCGCGCCCTTCGAGGCATGGTAGGGAGGCACATCGGGGGCGCTGACCAGTCCATAAATTGATGACAGATTAATAATACTGCCACCGCCTGTTTCCAGCATCGAAATGACAGCATATTTGGTACACAGAAACACTCCATTCACATTCACCGCCATCAAAGCATTCCACTCATCCTCATTAATCTCGTGCGTGGGTTTATTCACCCCTGAGATCCCTGCATTGTTTACCAGAATGTCAATTTTTCCCCACTTTGCTCGAACTTCAGCAAACACCTGCGCCACGTTGGCTTCTTTTGAAACATCCAGGTGCCAGTATGCGGCAGTTTCTACTTTTTCGGTGATGTCATCTACCAGATCTTGACCTTCTTTATCCAGAACATCAGTAACGGCAACACCGGCTCCTTCCTTTGCCAGCAGCAGGCAGGCCGCCCGACCAATCCCCAGGGCACCCCCCGTAACAATGGCCACTTTCCCTTCAACTCGATTCATAGATCCTCCTGTGTACATTCAGTAGAGGTGGCTCCCACCTTACAAGCCAGTAGCGGTCAAATGATTCGTATGCAAGCGTCTCAGCAGGGATTGTAAGGTAACCGCCAGCAGATAGGCCACTCCGGAGACCAGAATAATTGTTGCGCCAGAGGTGAGGTTGAGCGTGTAAGACAGCCATAGACCGATGCTGGTGAACACCACCCCTAAAAGACTGGCGAGGAGCATCATTTTCTTCATACTTCTGACAAACTGTCCAGCAATTGCCGCAGGCATGGTCAATAGCGCGATCACCATGATCAATCCCACCACTCGCATCATCATCACCACCGTCAGCGCAATCATGCACATCAGCGTCAGATAGATGGCATCTACCGGGACGTTAGCAACGGTGGCAAACGTCTCATCAAAGGAGATCGCCAGTAATTCTTTATAGAACAGGGTTGCCAGTAGAATAATGACGACATCCAGCACCAGCATGATCATTAGATCGCTGGATGAAACTACCAGAATGCTGCCGAAGAGGTAGCTCATCAAG
>JBIKWV010000006.1:0-20566 GCA_044356135.1 Elainellaceae cyanobacterium | reverse complement strand
GAGCGCACGGGGAATAAACAGTAATGGAATAATGCCGTAGGTCGCGCCATTCACATAGGAATACTGAGCTGGAATTTTCTCCTGCGCCATCATCAGCATGTGGATCACGCTCGATCGCTCGATAAACGATTCCTTCTTTTCCTGCTTCACCAGATGGGGTCTAACAGGTTCCGGGTTCATATTCTGCATTGCATATCCAGACCATTCCTGAAACCAGGCTGGATAGTCCCACGGTTGAATATAGTGGGTGCCCTCGCCCTCCCAATATTTGTGTCGCATCTCATGCTTGCCGTAGTGCAGTGGCATCAGCGCCACCAGACCGATCATCACCAGCAGCAGCGGTACTTTTCTGGCACCGATGACATATGCAAACACCGACAGCAGAAACAGTGTCAGCGCCGTTTTGAGAACCAGTGTGGCGGCGGCAGAGAGGATGTTGAGGACAAGGAAAACAAAAAACAACAGCACCTTTCGTCGGGGAATATCTCCCTGCCCACAGCGATAGGCCAGCACAAAAATTCCCAGAAAACTCAATCCCAGGATGACCCCGCGCACAATGGTAAAGAGGTTGGGGGGAATTCCTGACCAGCCACCAATGATATACATGTTGAGCAATGCCCCCAACCCGACCGTACTGATAAAAAAGCTGTCGGCAGCCCCCGACTTCAGCGCGAAGATACGGCTCATGGGTGGAGTAGCGGTTTTGACCATTTTTTGCCAGACGAAGGTTCCCGACCCCAAAAAGATCACGGTCGTGGTCGCCGCCAGGAGGTGCTGACTGGGGCTGTATTTCAGAATATTCGGGTTATCACTGAGCAGCGGCAAACAGAAAGTCCAGAGGTAGGTGAGGGCAAAGAAGGGAAATACTGGCATCCCTTTGACGCGCCCCGCACACCAGAGATACATCGGGTACATACAGGCCACACCGATCGCCAGCGCCCCCACAGCCGTCGCTCGGGGGACGTGCATCAGATCCTTAAAATTTGCCAGCAGCATCAGTCCAATTCCGATCCAGAAGACCTTCGTCATTCGCTGCTTTGAAGGGACACTCATG
Organism: Elainellaceae cyanobacterium; assembly: GCA_044356135.1. Taxonomy (GTDB): domain Bacteria; phylum Cyanobacteriota; class Cyanobacteriia; order Elainellales; family Elainellaceae; genus CAZVXA01. The sequence continues at coordinate 19,512 of JBIKWV010000006.1, read as the reverse complement.
AGACTTTCCCAGGGTGTGATGAGAGACAGCGATCAAAGATGGTGCAAAGCTGGCGAGTCATTGACCGGGCTGTATAGGACTGGAACGCATCCCAGTCAGTACTGCTGGGAGCCTGACCGTCAGTCAGTAGTTGATGCAGCGGATCAGCCAGATGCGGCACCAGATCCTCCGCTCCGTCCGCATCCCCAAAGGTCACCACCTGACCCGCACGACACTGCTGCAAGATAGAAACCACTGAGCTTTGCTGATGAAAAATCGCAAGAATGGGTTTGCGGGCCAGCAGACAGGGGTAGAGTTTGGAGGCGGTGTAGCTGCGGTCGTGGGAACCAATCAGCAGAATGGCATCGCTGTCCACCAGCAGTTGCAGTGCCTCAAAGTAGGGAATTCGGTGCGGGTGTTCGTTGACGAGATCCCCAACCCCACACGCCTCCGCCACCCCCTGAACGCTACCCGTTGCCCGATCGCCCTGGGCATAACTGGTTCCCACAAAGTGCAGCCGCACCGATCGCCATGCCAGGGGATTACGATCGCGCTCCTGACGAATGGCCAGAAACAGCGATCGCAGCGCCAGCGCCATATCTGAGCCGCCTCTGCCCACGTAAACCCAGTGTCGATTGCCGTCCTGTGGGTCAAAAATCCGCTGTCGAATGTTCATGGCCGGGAGTTGCTGGAAGTCCTGCTCTGGAGCGCCAAACGGCAACACAGAACACTGCTCCTCGGGCAAATCTGGATAGCGGCGTTGCAGCGTGTGGGGATAGGCCGGGGAAACACTGACGATGTGGCTGGCCTGTTTCACCGTAGGGGGTTCCAGAACCGTTGCCAGCAGTTTGTTGACCGCGTATTTCAAGCGTCCACCGGGGCGATCGCGCGTCGGAGCCGCATCCACGCGCCACGGGTCCTGAAAATCCAGCACATAGGGGACGCCAAATTTTTTCTGCCAGCGCGGTCCCAGCGCCATCACCGGAAAAATGGTGGTTGAGAAGAACACCAGGTCAAACGACTGGCTGGAAAGGAGGCGATCGCCCTCCTTCTGAAACAAGGGCAGACAGCGCAGCCCCAGATTCCCCAGTCCCAGCGGACGGGTGAGGCGATGGGGCAGTGCGCCTGTGCGGGTCAGGCCGACTTCCCCAGAAAATGTTGTCTCCAGCAGGGCATCCTGGGGGTGCTCTACCCGATCGGGCCGCACCGCCAGAATGTGAGCCTCCCAGCCAAACTCGCGCAGGTAGGGGAGCGCCGTGCGGATGCGCTGGTGGTCTGGAGCATTGGTGGGTGGAAAGTGGGGACTGACCACCAGTACGCGGCGCAGCGGTGCGGCACTGGATGGAGTGATCGATTCAACGACAGCAGAGGTCATAGTTAGCGAGTCGGCGGGGTGTGGCCAGGAAGTCCCCAACCCTACTGTGACAAAGGCAGATTTGCGATCGCGTATACATCTCGTATATTTTTACAGTGCTTTGCAAGCGCATGACGTACAAAGTTTTTGTTGAGAGCCTCGCTCAGCGCAGCTCTCAACAAAAACTTTGGTTCTATCTCAACGCAAAGCGCCGCGCCACTTCTTTGGGTTTTAAGCAGACATCAGATGATACTGCGATTCATACAGCCGTTCATACTGGGCAACAACAGCAGCAGCGGAAAAGCATTGCTCAACCCGTTGCCGACATTGAGCGCGATCGATCCGTCCTAGCATCTCCACTGCTTCACAGGCGGCATCTACCGTTTCGACCAGAAAACCATCTACAACCGGACGGACAATCTCCGGTAGTGCGCCACGGGGACAGGAGATGACAGGTGTCCCGCAGGCCAGCGCTTCGGCAAACACAATGCCAAACGGCTCCTCCCATTGGATTGGCACAACCATCGCCGCTGCCTGCCCCAGCAGTTCATTCTTTTGCTGGTCGTTCACAGGCCCCACGTACTCAATGCCATCTCGTCCCAAGTGCGGTGCGATTGCCTCCCGCCAGTAGTCCTGTCCTTCGGGAGAATTCACCTGATTTCCAGCAATCAGCAGCCGTCGTCCGGTGCGTCGAGCGACAGCGATCGCAAGATGGGCACCCTTAATTGCTTCAATCCGGCTAAGAAATACCAGGGGCGCATCCGCTGCAACATTTGGCTGAAAGGTGTACTGCTCCAGTTCCACAAAATTGGGGATGGGATGCCAGATGCCCGCAGCCGATCGTCCCTGACGGCAAATGTGATCGCTACAGCCGGTAAACGTCAGCGAACCGCCCGCCAATCTTGTTGCCCATTGCACCGTTCGTCGGGTAGGGCGACGCTGGTAGGACATGATCTTCGGTGTAGCAGAGGTCAGCAGCGGCAGGAGGTATTGCAGACGCGAAAAGCTGTGGATCAGATCGGGCTGAAATTTCTGGACAGCAGACCACAAGGTTGCCGTATTCTGCAGGGTGTTGAACGGATTTTGTGAGGCGCGTCCCGACCAGGGAAAAAAGCGATCGACCACGCAGGTGGAATCAGGATGGGCGACGAGAGCGACTTCATGGTTGTGCGATCGCAGTCCCTTAATCAATCCGTCAATGATACGTTCGATGCCCCCGTACAGGGTTGGAGGAACGGGTAATTCGGGGTCAGCAGTAATCAGAATGCGCATAGCTGTGAATGGGATGGGTGATGAATAGGATTGCTTCTTGGAGTTCGGCTTCGGTTCAGCGGGAATCTTTTTCCAGGAGGGAGGTTGAAAAATCAGTCGGATTGATCCCCCTAATCCCCCTTAAAAAGGGGGACTTCCGAGCCATTTACCCACAAGTTAATTTGCTGACGATTCCGGTTCTCCCCTTTTCAAGGGGGGCAGGGGGGATCAATCTCGGCAGATACTTCTCAAACGGACTGAAAACAGCAACGGGGTTAATCATTGAGCGCCCGGTTAACGGCTTCCAGCAGGCGATCGCTCTGTCGCTCCCAGCAAAACTGATTCTGAAAAGCCTGCACGGCTGTCCGTTGGGCTGATTCAAGCGCACCCGGATTCTGTGTCAGAGCACGGATTGCAGCAGCCAGCGCGATGGGATCTTGCCAGGGGACGAGATGCCCCATGCCGGGGGCCTGCTGATATACTTCCTGCTGACCTGCGGTATCGGTGGCGATCACCGCCAGACCGGCCTGCATATACTGGAACATCTTGTTGGAAACCGTCAGATTGGTGCTGGTTAAATCAGCTCGCTCCAGCGCTAAACCAATGTCATGCTCCGCAATGCAGGCGTGTAGTTGATCGTTCGGCACGGTTGGATGAATCGAAACCCACGGTTGCCAGACTTCAGGGATTAGAGAGTATAACCACTGACGAGTGCTGTCCGTGCAGTTGCCGCGCAGGTGGATCGGTAGCGGTGCAGGAAGATGGGGTAACGCCTCACACAGCAATTCCAGGCCGCGACCGGGGCCAATGGTTTGGGAGAACCAGTGCAGGCTAGGGGGCGCTTGCTGGTTCTTTGCAGCACCATCCTCACAGCCTATCTGTGGAAACGAGTTATAGATGACAGTGGGTTTTGCCGCCTGATAGACCTGGGACAGCGTTTCTGCCATCACATTCGAGGTGGTCAGGCAATAGGAACAGTGCTGGATGAGATGCGCTTCTAACCGTTTAATCTCCTTCACGGGGCGGTGCTGCAGCGCACTCGGCAGCAGATCCTGCGAGAACCAGTCCTCAAAGTCCACCCCTACGCGAAACCCTCGCTTCAGCAACTGCTCTCCCACCCACAGACCCGCCTCCGAATGAACGATCGTCAGGTCTGCCCGGTGCTGAATGGCTGTTCGCAGCATCGCCTTCGCGCCGTATCCCAGCAGCGCAGGGGAAACGATACCCAACCGCTGAAATTGCTCCCGCGCCAGCCGTCCCTGCAACCGTGCCCCCCACCGTTTAATCCGATGGTGGGGCTGGAAATCGAGTACGGGCTGAAACCGCCAGGATTTTTGGCTGATTAACTGGCGATCGCGCTCCACCAGAACGGGGTCAAACCACACCCCGGCGACCGTCACTTCATGGCCTGCGGCAGCCAGTGTATCAGCTTCCTTTTGGGGACGGGGTGCCGTACAGAGATGGGCACCAATCAGAATCAGAATTTTTGCCATGACCTGTCACAGAGTTGGGGTGGACGGAGTGAAATACGCCTGCGACCATTTGTAGATACTGTTCAGCCGCTTTTGCCAGCGTCAAATTTTCCAGAATGTACGATCGCGGATTGAACTGTTGATCGTTGAGCTGATCTAGAAAACACTCCAGGGTAGATGGAAATTCCGATAGATCCTTAAACCGCAAACCACAGCGATCGTCCCAGTAGGGTACGGAACTCACCGGGCCGAATTGTACCTTATGGGGATAGTAGGAGGGGTCTTGCCAATAGCCACCCCGATCCCAGGCGAGAATCGGCACGCCACAGGATAGCGCCTGCTGATAGGCAATGCCCTGCGTCTCATGTTCACAGAGAAACAGCATGGCCTTACTGCGGGTCAGCAGTTCCCGAAAGGTTTCTTCTCGATACGCGCCGTAGCGAATTTCTGCAACGGTGAGCTGATGCTTACCCAGCAGATCGCGGATGGGCTGCACCAGTTCTACATCGTAGCGATCGCGCTCCCACCGCACCTTGTTGTACACCAGGATGTCGATATCTTTGGGGATGTTCTCACTCGGTTGCCACTGGTCAGTGTCAATGCCGACGGGCCACGCCTGGACGCGATCGCCAAAATAAGGCTCCCACATTTGCCGCATCCATTCACCGGGGACGAGGATTTTTTGGACAGGCAGTCGCTCCAGCAGATCCGGATCGTCCATGGGGTGAGAAAAGACCGCCGCCCCAAACACAATGGGATTCTTCCACGGGTGCTGATCCAGGAGGTGGGGTTTGCCAATGATGCAGGCAATCTCCTCCGGATGGCGTTGCACATAACGGTAGTTGTTGACCCGGTAGGGAATACCCATCTGGTCTAACCCGGCACACAGATTCAGGAAAACCCGTTTCTGGCCACCCACCGGGGGAAGGCCGCGAACCAGGCGACGGATGATGCGGCGAGGATAGCGATCGAGCGGGAGCCAGCGATCGGGTTCGGGTTCCGCATAGAAGAGATTTAAGGGGTGCATGGTGAGCAGTGAGAAAGATGACACTACACAGGAAATTGGTGAAATCGTTGGGGCGATCGCGCTTTGAACAGTTTCAGCACCTGTCGCCGCATCTGTAGAAGTGCCTCGGTTCGACGGAAACCGAGAGAACGGTAGATTTGCCCCAGCAAACCCGCTTCGGGAATTTGAAACGACGGATCCAGTTGAAACACCCAGTCTGCCACTTCGTCAGCTTCCTCTGGATGGGTATAGGCAATCCAGTGGGCCAGATGCCACAACACTTTCGCAGCCGCCTGACGACGACGGGGTGTCAGATCCCCCTGTTCTGCAAGCTGGCTCAAAACCCGCCGATAGAGCATGAGCTGCTGTAGATGCACCGTGACGGATTTCATTCCCCGCAGCGCCTGCAACCGTTCCTGCTGGTGGTGACGATGACAGAAGGTGGCCTGCTCAAACACTGCTACTTTGGGTTGCGCCAGCGCCACTTCCAGCACAAACAGCCGATCGTCCCGATAGGCAAAATCGGGACGGTGAGGGATCTCCTTGAGAAACTCACGGCGGAAGAGATAGGCAGAATAGTGGGAACTATTGCACTCCCCAAGCTGCTGCGCAATAAAATCATCACAGTCTGTCCAGTTCACCCGGTACAGCAACTCTCCCGCCTCAGAATACGCTTCGTATCCCGCCACCACGATATCAGCATCTTGCTGTTGGGCAATCTGCATCTGGCGATCGCTGGCTCCGGGATTCAGCCAATCGTCAGAGTCGAGAAACCGGACGTAGGTGCCCCTGGCGCTGGCAAAGCCCCGATTCACCGCCCAGGGTTTTCCTAAATTAGGCTGTCGAATACGAACGACATCCGGTTGCGTTTGCAGCCACTCCCAGGTGCCATCCGTGCTGCCATCATCCACTACAATAATTTCCGTTTCGCACTCCGTTCGGCGGCAGGAGTCGATCGCCGTGGGCAGACTCCAGAGCCGATTGTAGGTGGGAATAATTACCGAAATGTCCATGACCGTTCCTGGCTCCAGCGGTGATACGATACGCTCAGTTTGCGAGCTGCCTTCCAGCCAAATAGTCGTTTCAGCCACTCGCCTCGCCATCCCCCGAAGGACGGTAAATCTGGCTTCACACCCCAGTTCTGAACTCGCTGGACGGCGGTATTGGTAATGTGGGGATAGTCGGGATAAGCCTGCACTGCTCGTTCCATATACAGTCGAGCCAGGGCGCGTTTAGCCTTGGGGCAGTCCGTCGCCGCCAGCAGGTGTTCGGCCTTCAGGTCGATCGCCCGCAACGCCGACCAGTGGTGTCGCTCTGAGGCGCTACCGCTCAAACTTCTGCCGTTGCGATACTTGCGGTAGTAGGAAACGCCTGTTGGACAATATCGAATTCCCTGGCTGTGCAGCACCACCCTGGCAAAATACTCCCCATCGTCATCCAGCGACAGCGCCTCATCCCATTCTCCCGCCCGGTCGGCGATCGCCCGTGGGATCAACCAGGCCGCTGGATGCACCATCGCCCCCTGACCATCCCCCCCCAGCAGGCGCACCAGCCACGCCGCCGGGTCATCGCTATCGGAAAAGAAGAGACCGCCTGTTTCTAAGCGTCCCTGGGTGCGATCGCTGCCATCGAAGAAATGAACCGTACCACTAAGCGACAGGCACTCTGGAGCATCCTGGAGTAATTGAACTTGAGCTGTAATCTTGTCTGGACTAAGCAGATCATCTGCATCAAGATATTGAATATAGTCGCCCTGGGCTGCTCTTAACGCCTGATTACGGGCGGTGCTGGCTCCACCGTTTGCCTGAGCAATAACATTGACTCTGCTGGACTGGAGCGATCGGGCGAGGGACAGACTTGCATCCGTCGAACCATCATCCACAATGATCACTTCGATATTCGACCAGGTTTGGGCGAGGCATGACTCGACGCATTCCGCCAACCATTGTTCTGCGTTGTAGCAGGGAATCAGAATTGAGACTAGAGCATTCATAAATCAATAGAGGTGCGCATTTTGTCCAGCAAGAGCACCACAGACCCCTCTCCACTCGATGAAAGCCACACTGCTGCGCCAGGGCTGATACTGGAAGAAAGCTCTGACCTGGCGCAGTAAGGCCGTCCACGGGACAGGTTTTCGTTGTCGATAAATACCGTGCCATTTCATTCGCTGCACCCTGGAGAAGCAGGCTGCATAGTTGAGTTTCCCCAGGTAACCCTGACGCAGACGGTCAGCGGCGATCAGGTGCGTTAGCTGAAGTTGCGGGAAATAACCGACTTCCCAACCAGCATCGATCAGGGTCAGCACCATCTCGTTGTCGCCACTGGACATTCGGTATTGGGGCGATCGCTCCAGAGAGGGTCGCAGAAGATGCTCTGACATCTGCTCAAGCACATTGACAAACACAGACTTGCGGAGCGCCATACCAATTCCCCACGGAGCAAATTCGGGTGAGGACGATGCCGTTAGCACGCTTGATCGTCTATTGCTAGTCAGCGGTTCATCCCCAAAATCCCTCAGCGACAGAAACGAGGAGAACTGGGAGATCCAACGTCCTGGCTGCCGCTCGAATTCTGGCAGTGATTTGCCAGCGATCGCCCCCATCTCCGGGTGTTTCTGAAAAATTTGTACAACCTGCATCAAATAGTTTGCATGGAGGACGCTGTTGTGGTCGATGTAAAGCAGGATAGCTCCGGTTGCTTCCTGCCCTCCCCGCAGACGGGTAAACAGTGGGTCCTGGCGGTCTTCGCGGATGATCCGCGCCTGGGGATGCCAGTCCAAGTTGAGCCACTTTGACAGTGGAATCTGACTGGCATGATCAACCACTAACAGTTCCCACTTTGATAGCGGAAGAGATTGATTTTGCAGCGCTTCGACAACACGGCTGAGATGGTGAAGATGAGGATTTTGAGTGCAGAGAATGACGCTTACCAGACACATAGACAGATACCAGGAGAGCTATTATAAACTGTTCAATTTGCTTAACTTTGCAGCCACACGGCTGAGCGTTAGCCGCATCCGAAACTGCCAACCAGACCAGGCGCTCTGGTCGAGATATCGGAAGAAGAGGTGTTTCTCTGGGTGCTGAAATCCTGGTGTCCAGGGCTTGCCGCTCTCGGTGAAATGAATAATGTAGGGATGTTGCAGAAGCCTGTTAAAGGTCTGCTCATCGTAGGGACTGTCCTGCCAGGAGGTGTAGCGGTACAGCGTAATGGAGCGGTTCCATCGCGGATCCAGTTCTCCCCACTGTCCTGCACACACAGCGTTCAGCGCATCCTGATCGTGCCAGCGAATGAACTCCCGGTGCGATCGCAGATAGTCCATTGCAATCTGGGCCAACTGCTCCGATCGCCAGCGAGTTAAGTTCAGACACATGACCCCCGAATTGAAGTATTTCTGTTCCGGTGCAAAGCCCAGCTCCCGATAGTTCAGCAACCCGTTGGGGGAGGATACATAGGGCACGCCCAGATCCTGCACCGCCAGACAGTAGCGATCGCCAATCTCCAGATTCCACAACTCCGAGATATCACCTTGAACAATCAGATCGCTGTCCAGATAGATCGCTTTGGTCAGGTGCTGCGGCAACACTTCTGGAATCAGCAAACGGTAATAAGCAACCGCATTAATATGGCCCGAAATATAGAACTGAGACACCAGCGATGAATCGACTGAACACCAGTGGATAGTCACGTTTCTATCTTGCAGCGTTTGCTCAACTCTGCGACGGTTGGCGGGTTGTATACCACCATCCAGGATGTAGAGGGCGATCGCTCGCGGCTGCTTCAGGTTCAGCACTGCCGACAGCACGGTAACCGCTAGCGGTAGTGCAAAGCGATCATCCGCAGCACAGACCAGGACAATGGGTTGCTGAAAGATATCCGATAAATCAGTTATCACTTCAGAAGAAGCACAGGGTGGGGTCAACATAGAAGGAGTTCCGACATCCGGGGTCAGAGGCCACAGCCGCAACTGTGCCGTGAATCAGAAATGCAAAATTAGAACTTTTGACTGATTGACAAAACAGGAAACGGTTGAAGCTATAAACCTTCGCGCTATAGCGGGATGATTTTGGCGGGAAAGTACAGCATAAAGCTGACACCTCCCCGCCCTCATCCAAAGCCAGCGTTACCCGCGCTCAGGCGCTAACGCAGACTATTTCACAGGAGTTATAATCACTGCTGCACCCGCAACAGATAAAGGTTGAACATTACGACTCTCTCTCAATATTCATCTGCTGGTAAAAGCATCCGCTTTATTTACGAAGAAAATTGAAAAAAATGTCTTAGCTTAAGGTAGAAAAGCTGGACACTATTGCGCCGATTTTCGACCAAAACGGTCGCAATCTAAATCCGTCCAACCAGCGATGCACCCACAAGAATTAAGACAAATCTACCGTTTTCTAAGCACATTGGCTTGCGCATAAACTCAGATGATTTTCTGGCAGATTCAGGCTGGTCTCAGTAATTTCTCGGAAAATAATAAAATATACAGTCCAGCATACGCGATCGCAATCCTATTCATTTCAAACTCAAAAAAGGACATTCGGCTTGGGGCGTTGCTTAATCCAGATATGATTTTTTGATTGTGTGGCGCGCTCCGCGCGCCACACAATCAAAAAATCATATTTCAAATCAGCAATGCTCGGCTTTGAATTTAAAGCGAGAAAGTGTGGTGCGGTGTACTGTACTTTCCCACCAAAATCATCTCGCTTTGAGGCGCAAGCCGGACATTCTAATGCCTTTATCAGTCTTGCCAACATGAGTCATTCTCGGCCTGTATTTGTGCTTGCTCCCGGACGCGCCCGAAAAAACTATTGGCGTGACCTCTGGCGCTACCGGGAGCTGTTTTATTTTCTTGCGTGGCGCGATATTCTGGTGCGCTACAAACAGACAGCCATTGGCATGGCCTGGGCACTGATTCGCCCATTTCTCACCATGATTGTGTTTACGGTTGTCTTTGGGCATATCGCCAAACTACCGTCCAACGGGGTTCCCTACCCGATTCTGGTATTTTCTGCAATGCTTCCCTGGCAGTTCTTTGCCAATGCGCTTTCGGAGTGCAGCAACAGCCTGATCGGCAACGGACATCTCATCTCTAAAGTCTATTTTCCCCGCCTGATCGTCCCCACCAGCGCCGTCATCGTCAGCTTCGTAGACTTCCTGATCTCTGGTCTGATTCTGCTGGGGCTGATGGCCTGGTACCACTACCTACCCACCTGGCGCGTCTTGCTGCTACCCTGCTTCACCCTGCTGGCCTTTGCTGCCGCAATGGGAGCAGGGTTATTTTTATCCGCCCTGAATGTGCGCTATCGGGATTTCCGCTATATTGTGCCGTTTATTGTCCAGTTTGGCCTCTACCTGTCTCCGGTTGGTTTCAGCAGCAGCGTTGTCCCAGCCGAATGGCGGTTGCTCTACTCTCTGAATCCAATGGTTAGCGTCATTGATGGATTTCGCTGGGCCTTGTTGGGCGATTCATCTCCCCTGTATCTACCCGGCTTTGCCCTATCCACCTTACTGGTCATTGGTCTACTGGTGCTGGGCATTCGCTACTTCCGCGCCTACGAACGCACATTCGCTGATGTGATTTGAGAAAAGGAGAATCAAACCATGTCCAGTACGATGATTCAAGTTGAAAATCTCGGTAAGAGATACACGTTGGGGCAGCAGAGCGATCGCCACACCTCTCTGCGGGATGCGATCACCTACGGTAGCCGCAAACTGTTGCGCAACCTGCGATCTGGTAAAAAGCGCCGTTCCCATCAGGAGGAATTCTGGGCGCTGCGGGATGTATCGTTTGACGTGCAACAGGGCGATCGCATTGGCATTATCGGACGTAACGGTGCAGGAAAATCAACCCTGCTCAAAGTTCTGAGCCAGATTACTGAACCAACTGAGGGGCAGGTACGTCTGGGGGGAAGAGTCGCCAGCCTTCTGGAAGTGGGAACAGGTTTTCATCCAGACCTGACCGGACGGGAGAATATCTTTCTCAATGGTGCGATCCTGGGCATGAGCAAAGCGGAGATTCGCCGCAAGTTTGACGAAATTGTGGCGTTTGCTGAAGTGGAGCGTTTTCTGGACACTCCCGTGAAGCGTTACTCCTCCGGCATGTATATCCGTCTTGCCTTTGCGGTGGCCGCCCACCTGGAACCCGAAATTCTGGTAGTGGATGAAGTACTGGCGGTGGGGGATGTGCAGTTTCAGAACAAGTGCCTGGGCAAGATGGAAAACGTGGCCAGACACGAGGGACGCACCCTGATCTTCGTCAGCCACGATATGAACGCCATTCGGACACTCTGTAACTCTGTGGTTTACCTCCAGGGGGGGCAGGTGGCCAGCATCGGTGACCCGGAGACGCAAATTGATGCCTACCTCCACACTGCCCACCACTCCACTCATCTGCATTTGCAGGATGCGATTCCCCTCTGCGATACGCTGCACCTGCGCCAGCTCGACTTTTCACCCAATCCGGTGATCAGCGGTGAACCTGTCGAGTTTGAAATTGGGCTGACGGCGCTCAAGTCCACGTTGATCACCGAGCTGAAACTGCTGATTTATTCCGCCAGCAACACACGGGTAGCCATTGTGGATCTGCGTCAGAACAGTGGCGGTCATCGGCTGGATCGGGATAATCCACTGCGCTTAACCGGAACCATTCATTCACTGCCTTTTGTCGAAGGGGACTACAGCATTGGGATTTACATCAACAGCCCCGACATCAACCGCGATTTTCTAGACCTGACCCGGCTGACGGTTCATGCCGCTCCCAACCCACGGGGTATTGTGCCGTATCCGGTGCGCTTTCGCGGGCTGGTGGAGCTAGATTTTGACTTCGCCCGCGAAACTGCGTCGTCCACTGAGCGGCCATTGACGGTTCAGGTATAGCCCACCATTGAACATGGGAGTGCTGCACTCCTCTACCAAAATCATCCCACTCCAAGGCGTCAGCCCAATTCAACATGAAGAAAATTTTTCTGCTGTCAGAAAGCTTCAATTACTCCCGCATGATCACCCATGATGCGGGAGTTGGATATGCTCAGCGAATGGGCTGGGAGCAAGCAAAACTCAAGGATTGGCAGCGATATGGCGATCGCCTGCTGATTATTGACAATCGCATCACTGAAGCGGAGTGTGAATGGGTAGAAAATCTGATTCTGCAACAGCGCGACACCCCGTTTATGCTGCGGGTGATTGATCCCATTCTCACCAACCGCGATCATCCCTATTACCGTTTGCTATTTCAGGTGAAGGAACGGCCCAACGTCCGCTATCTCAGTCCCTATCAACCCACAGAATTGGTGGCAGAACTGCGGGATGCGGTGGGCGATCGCATGGTCATCCTACCCTACCCGTTTATCGCGGAGGACAACGTTGACACGGAAATGCGGGGACGCCGCAGGCAGATGATTTTCTCAGGAGCCAGACATCCCCACATCTACCCCGAACGGCAGGTTTTGATTGACACCGTGCGGCGAAACCCCCTGCTGTGGGGCAAAGTGCATTATCTGAAACATCCCGGCTATCCCGACATTGGTCAGACCCAGCGGCACTCGATTATTGGCCAGCAGTATGTCACCTACCTGTCAAAGTTTCGCTGGATGTTTCTCTCTCCTTCGCGCTGCCGCGTCGAATTGTTGAAATACAGCGAATGTGCCAACGCCCGCTGCGTCCCCGTCGGACAGGCTCCCGATAGTTTTAGCGATCGCCTGCGCAGTTGCTTTATCGATCTTGATTTTGATCGACTGCACCACAGTATCCGACGACTGTTTTCCATGCCGTTGGATGAATTGGAGGCGATCGCCAGTGAATACCGTTTAGCGATGGTGGAGGAACGCAATCCAGCACGATTAAACGCCCAGTTGGATGAATACAGCGCTTCGCGCTGATATAAAACCAAAGTTTTTGTTGAGAGTCGCGCAGAGCGCGACTCTCAACAAAAACTTTGTACCACACGCGCTTGCAAAGTGCTGTATCTGGTTGATTGAACGATGAAACTATTATTTGTAATCCCCGAATATCCACCCTACTCTGGCGGTGGTATTGCAACTTTTTACCAGAATCTGCTGCCCCAACTGACGCAGCAGGGACATCAGGTTCATGTCCTGGCGGGGAGTGCCTTTACCTCCGCACATCCCGGCTATGAAAGCGATGGGGTGACGGTGGAATTCCTTGACCCCGCCCGCGTCGCTGCCAACCACCGCCGATTCGATCGCTATCGGGCCACGCCAGAGCTACAGCGTCACCTGACGGCAGCCTGGGCAGCCTGGGAGCAGCTCCGGGGTGGCCAGGGGTACGACCTGGTGGAAACAACGGATTGGGGGTTATTGTTTGCACCGTGGGTTGCTGCTGCCGACAGTCCACCCACGGTGGTGCAACTGCATGCCAGTATTGGCCAGATTGATGCTTGCGACCCCAGAGCCGATCTGGGACTGCAAAGTACCCTGGTGAGGCTACTGGAAATGGAACTGCTGGCGATCGCCGATGAGCTGCAAACCCTCAGCCATGCCAATGCTCAGGCTTGGCAGCGGTTAATTGGGCGGCAGGTTCACTGTATTCCCCCGGCCCTGTCGGTTGAAACAGTTGGCCGATCGCTCCAGAATGAGCACGCTGCACCGTCGATTGATCCGGGGAAATCATCTGCCGGACTGGTGGTGGGCCGCATCCAGTACTGGAAGGGACCAACGGTGTTGTGTGAGGCACTCCAGCAATTGGGGGATGCAGCGCCAGTGATCGATTGGATCGGGCGAGACACGGTTTTTGGCAAGTCAGGACAGTCGATGGCGGCCTATCTGAAGGAGACCTACCCCGGCATCTGGGGCAATAAAGTGCGTCCTGTAGGGACTCGCTCTCCCCAGGACACCGCTCGGCTTCAGGCCCAGGCTCAATTTCTGCTGGTGCCATCGGTGTGGGACGTGTTTAACTACACCTGCATTGAGGGGATGGCACAGGCGCAGACCGTGCTGTGCTCTGAGGGAGCAGGCGCAGCCGAGTGGATTTGCGATCGCCACAACGGTTTCACGTTTGGAGCCGATGATCCGACAGTGCTGGCAGAGGTGCTACGTGCTGCAATGGCGCTGAGGCCAGAGCAGCAGCAGCACATGGGCAGAGCGGCCCAGGAAACGGCGAAAACCGAATTTTGCCCGATAGCGATCGCCCAGCAGCGCATCCAGTTTTATCAACAGCGTATCGCCCAGGGAAAATTTTCTAGAGCGGCGAACGCCTGGTTGCTGGATGCCGTCATGCCCCAGAAGCCGCTGATGCAACCGCTGACTTTTCTGGATCAGCTACCGTTACGTGAGCTGATGGACTACCTGTTACAGCGCAGTATCAACAAACTCACTCGCTCATAAATGGCAGGTTTGGGGCACACGCTGTGTGCCCCAAACCTGCTGAAACTATTTCTAACTAACTAACTAAGATGCAACGACCCACCTTAGCACTCTGCATTCCCGCCTATAATGCCGGGGAGTACCTGTCCCGACTACTGCAATCCGCCCATGAACAGACCGTTCCCTTCGATGAGATCTGGGTCTACGACGATTGCAGCAAGGACGACACTGCATCCGTCGCAAAACGCTGGGGAGCGCAGGTGGTACAGGGAGCAACCAATCAGGGCTGCTCGGTGGGCAAAAACACTCTGGCCCAGCACACCACCTGTGACTGGATTCATTTCCACGACGCCGACGACGCACTGTATCCCAATTTTGTTGAATGCGCACACAAGTGGATGCAGTTGGGAAATCCGCCGGAAGTTGTCCTGTTTGACTATGAGATGCGATCGCACGACACCGGAGATGTGCTGGGATATCGTCACTTTAACAACGCAGCACTCCAGCAGGATGCGATCGCCTGTACGATTCGAGAACAGATCAATCCCTTCTGTGGGTTATACCATCGACAATCTTTTTTGAATGCAGGCGGATATGATACCGACCCGGTAGTATTGTATAACGAAGACGTGGCACTGCACTGTCGGCTGGCGATCGCAGGGTTGCGGTTTGCCAGTGATCCAACCGTAACCATTATCAACTACTGTCGTTCAAACTCGATGTCTTCTGCCAGCCAATTGAAGTGCATCCAGGCACAATTTCAGGTGATGAAGAAGGTAGCAACGCAGGTTCAGCGGGAACACTTTCATCAGGTGGGACAACGACTGTGGGCAATTGCTGCTGTCGCCGCCGCCTATCTGGATTGGCAGACCAGCGATCGATGTGTGGAACTGGCACGTCAACTCCACTGTCCTGCACCCACTCAAACCAACCATTTGTTTCGATTACTCTGTACGCTCAATCCCCATTTCGCAGTGCGTCTCCGCGAATCCTGTATTCGTCTACTGAAACCTCAGCTCAGGGGCAGCTACCCGACAAATTACCACTATCGCCATCTTTAGTTAAAACAGGATTTATGGCTCAATCTTTGCGGCGCTTGCTGTGGCTCCCCGTGCTCACGCTGACAAGTGTGCTTGAAGTCGGGGCAGGAGCGGTTCTGGCAAACCCGTTGCCTGCCCCTGGAAACGGGGTGGAGAGCATGGAACATCCGGTTCCCCCTGCGCCTCTGTCCCCACCGTTACTGCTGCCCTCCGGGGGGATTCAGCCTGTCCCGCTGACCCCCTCCTTGCATGCAGAACCCTACACGCTGGCGGTCGGCGATCGCATTCAGATCACGGTTGCTAACGTGCCGGAGTTTACGGCCCAGTATCAGGTACTGGTGGATGGTTCGGTGGAGCTACCTGTGATTGGCAACGTCCCCTTGTCAGGGCTGTCCCTGGCTCAGGCGGCACGGGAACTGACCGCAAAGTATGTGCAGGCAGATGTGCTGTACAACCCAACCATCACTGTGACGCTGCTGGTGCCGAGCGTTCCCAGAATTGCGATCACTGGAGAAGTGAATCGTCCGGGAGCCTACAGTCTGGCCACCACCGATGGTAAACTGCCGACGCTGACGGAGGCGTTGCAGAAAGCCGGGGGCATTACAGAAAGGGCTGATCTCCGTCAGATCCAGGTTCTGCGTCCCCAGCGGTCAGGCCCCGACAGAACACTCCAGGTCAGCCTGTGGGAGCTGCTGCGGTCTGGCGACCTGCGCCAGGATATTTCCCTCCGCGATGGGGATAGCGTTGTGGTCCCGATGGCGGCGGCAATGAATCCGGCTGAAGCGAGGCTGATTGGTTCCAGTACGGTTGTCCCTGCATCGGTGAAGATCGCAATCATCGGGGAGGCCAGACAATCCGGTGTGCGTGAGGTGCCGCCGAACACTTCGCTGAATCAGGTCTTGCTGGATGCAGGCGGTTTCAGTAACCGTGCCCGCAGGAGTTCGGTTGAGCTGGTGCGCATGAACCCCAATGGCACCGTCACCCGTCGCCGCATTCGCATTGACTTCTCCCAGGACATTAACGAGCAGACCAACCCGATCCTGTGGGATCGGGATGTGATTATCGTCAACCGCAATAGCCTCGCTGCTGTTGGCGACACCCTGGGAACTCTGCTCAACCCCGTCGGTCAGGCATTCTCCCTGTTTAATCTGTTTCGGGTGTTCTTCCCCCAGTCTCCATAAACGTTCCGATGGCAACCGAGGGGTTGCTGAGGACGGGATACAGGGGAAACCCCTGTAGTTGGGCTGCGACGTGAGAGCCGAACGGCACTTTCCCCTCACCCC
Source organism: Elainellaceae cyanobacterium (assembly GCA_044356135.1). Classification (GTDB taxonomy): domain Bacteria; phylum Cyanobacteriota; class Cyanobacteriia; order Elainellales; family Elainellaceae; genus CAZVXA01. The sequence goes on along the minus strand of JBIKWV010000006.1, from coordinate 2,804 downwards.
CTTGCCCCAACAAAACATCAACTGCTGTATACCGATCGTTAGCCTTGAACAAGATCCAGCTTTCCAAAAAGGTTGCCCCCCCATCCAACGGCGCTCCCCCGCTGGAGACCTCCTTCCTTGAGGAACCTGAAGAGGGCGGGATTAACGTTGGTTACTGGCTGACGCTGGCACGCCGCAAACTCCTGGTGATTGGGCTGGTGGCGATCGCCAGCAGTGGTTTTTCTGGCTATCGAGCCTCTCAACAAACGCCTTCTTATCAGGGGCGATTTTCGCTGCTGGTGCAGCCCATCACCCAGAAACAGCAGTTGTCTACCCTGACGCAGGACAAAGCCGAAGCCCCGAAGGAGTTTGACTACTCAACTCAGATCGAAGTGTTACTCAGTACGCGAACGATCAAACCCATCGCCGGCCAAATCAAAAAGCGTTTCCCGGATATCACCGAAGCAGAAATTACCGGAAAACTATCGGTATCACGACTGGGAGAAACAAAAATTCTTGAGGTGCAATACTCCGGTGACAATCGGGAGGAAGTAAGATTTGTACTGGAGCAACTGGCCAGTGGCTACCTGAAATACAGCCTTGAGGAGCAGAAAAATACACTACGGCAGGGGATCCGATTTATTGATGAGCAGCTTCCAACCATCAAAGGGGAGGTGGCCTCTCTTCAGCAACAGATCCAGGATATTCGACAGAACTACAACTTTATCGACCCTGATTCTCACGCAGAAGAACTTTCGCAACAGTTGGGTGCAGTGGGAGAACAGCGGCAGACGTTGACGGTAGAAATGGTAAACCTGAATGCACGCTACCGCAGCCTCACTCAGCAGTTAGGAGTGACCTCTGCCCTCAGTCAGGCGGAGGGCTATCAGGATATCCTGAAGCAGTTTGAAGCATTGAATCGACAAATTGCCATTGAGTCGGCTCGATTCGGTGAAAATAGTCCCACGATTCGGATGCTCCGGCAGCAGCAGCGAAATCTTGCCCCACAGCTCCAGAAGGAAGCAGAGCGAGCGATTCGAAATCAGATGGCCATCCTGCTCAACCAGATGCAGGTATTGAAAGCCCGCGATCGCCTGCTGCTGCAAATCGAGAAGAAACTCAGGCAGAAATATGAGCAGATGCCCGTCATTTCTCGTGAATTTACCGACCTGGAGCGTGAACTCAAGGCAGCGACAAGTAGCCTCAGCCGTTTTCTGGATACCCGTGAGTCACTGGAAATTCAGGCGGCACAAAACGAGGTGCCGTGGCAACTTATCGTTCCCCCCAAGGAACCAGAACGTAAAGTCGCTGCCAGTCTTTACAGGAATTTATTGACTGGCGGCATGGGAGGCGTCGTCATGGGAATTGTGCTTGCCTTCCTGTTGGAGCGAATTCAAAATACCTTCTTCTCGGCGGCTGATTTGAAGAAGAAGGTAAAGCTCCCGATTCTGGGCGTTATCCCGCACCAGAACGGACTGGAAGGCATACAGTTTACCATTCAGGAAGCAGAATGGCGCAGTCTGGATTCAGCGGAGATGCAGTTCCTCCTGACGGATACCATCAAGACCAAAGTGCAACTCAACGAGCCACTGGAGCAACCTGCCCCTGAAGTCACCACATTCCCTACAGTTCAACCAACACCGGAACTGCCCCTGGAGGATTCAAATACCTCTAGCTTCCTGGAATCCTTCCGATCGCTCTACGCCGCTATCACTCGCCTGACTCCTGCCATTCGCTCGGTGGTCATCAGCTCTGCACTCCCCACTGAAGGTCGCACGACTGTCGCAATTCACCTGGCTCACGCCGCAGCGGCAATGGGACAGCGAGTACTGCTGGTGGATGGACACCTGCGATCGGGAAACGTGCCACTAAACACGGTGTTGAACCTGCCCGATGGTCCGGGTCTGAGCCATTTGCTGCGGGGAGAAGCGTCCCTCCAGGAAGTCATTCGCCGGATCGACTGGGAGTCCAGTCTGTATGTCATCAGCGGTGGAGATTCCTTACCCGATCCCACCCGCCTGCTGACATCCGCAGCCATGCAGAATCTGGTTCAAGCATTACACCCGTCTTTTGACCTGGTCATCTATGATGCTCCACCTGTGATGGGACTGGCGGACGTTGGCCTGATCGCCACCTACTGTAGCAGCGTATTACTGGTCACGGGCCTCGGCAAGTGGCAGGGGGCAGCAGCATTGACGCAAACGCTGGAACGATTAAAAACAGAAAAAATATCCGTCGTAGGTATTGTCGCCAACGGAATGCGGAACTATACAGTAAATCTTTATGGTGATTAATAGGGAACGCAAACGCGATCGCACACATCAATCTGAAAAGCTAATAAATAGAGCTGTTGTCACGTCTGAAACATGGGGGTTGGGGGACTTCGCCCCCAAAACCTGTGGTTTACCTAAGCGCAAAGCGCTGTAATCACAGCCGTGGCTACGGCTATCAATCAAACTGCCAAACATTGCGTGGAGACTGAATTCCTCATGAGATTTGTACCCTTTCTGTTCGGAGTAGCGCTTGTTGGGGGTAGTTTGGCTCTGGCACACCCAGCGCAGGCCATCCAGATTGGCTTTAGTAATATTACTAATAACAGTCCAACGAATGCTGCTCTGGGCGAGCGCATTTTGGGGCTAGATGTGAGTGCAGTCGGCTCCACTCAAGTGGCCTTTATGTTCACTAATGCCAGCAGCAATCCCCTCAGTCCAGTGATTACCCAGCTCTACTTTGACCCTATTTGCCGTTCTTTGTTTACTACTGATCCGGCAGGATCCGGAGACCACCGTTGAGGTTTCCTTGAATTAAACGGTGTTACTGATTTG
>JBIKWV010000266.1:0-6358 GCA_044356135.1 Elainellaceae cyanobacterium | reverse complement strand
ATCGCATGGTTTTGGTCGGAATTGGGCGAACAGCCGTGTCGCCCCTACGGTTACCGTTGCGTTTGGGGCGATCGCCGTTGGGGTCAACGACCGTTGACCCTAATTCCCCAGGTAATGAACCATTGAACTGGGCGATCGGACGAACCGTGGCGAATGACGTGTTGCCCCTGCGGTTACCGTTTCGTTTGAGACGATCGCGCAGGCTTTTGCCTATCAATCGTTTCACAAAACTAAGGGAGGGTGTTTTGTGATTTTTTTGATCGCGCTAACGCGCGAAAGAGGAAAGAGTTAAGAAGTGTAAAGAGCAAGAGGATAAAAATATAAAGGGCTATCAAAGCCCAGGGAGGGAAAGGGCGAGGCGAAAACCGACGCCATGGCCCCGATCGTCGGTGTCGCCCCAGTTCCGACACGACGAGCGACAGTTCCCCGGATTGAGTACCCAGCAACCACCCCGCAGCAGTCTTATAGCCTTTTCATCTGGACTGTTATTACCGTCTAACCATACACTTCCATCAGTTGGCGCACCTTGATAATTCTCATGCCAATGATCGGCGCACCATTCCCAAATATTTCCGTGCATATCACACAGCCCAAAGGCGTTAGCGATCGCAAAGCTCCCCACAGGCATTGTTTCCTCCCGATACTGTCCCTTCGGCCCAGAACCATAGTTACCGGGATAGGTTTCGCCCTCGTAGATCCAGTCAGTTCCCCGATAATTCGCTAAGTCAGTCGTGATAGTTTCGCCAAAATGAAAGGGCGTGGTTGTTCCAGCGCGGCAGGCATACTCCCACTCGGCCTCGCTGGGCAACCGATACTTGCGATTCGTTTCGCGGGAGAGGCGATCGCAAAATTCCACCGCTTCTAACCAGGAGACCTGTTCAACAGGTCGATTCCTACCCTTGAAATACGCCGGATCAGGGTTCAGATCAAGATTGATTTTGGGTAGGGAGGCGATCGCTCTCCACTGCGCTTGGGTCACCGCAACCTTGCCCATGAAAAAAGGTTTGACAGTGACCGGGTGCTGGGGACTTTCAGTAAGCAATCGCCCCTCTTCACTTTCTGGCGAACCCATTTTGAAACTGCCACCCGAAATTGCGACCATCTCCAGAGAGACTCCATCCCCCAGATCTTCTACAAAGAATGATGCCCTTCGCTGCTTGCGTTCAATAGCGTAGGTGATCACCTCTTTTTGCCCAAAACCCAGGAATACAGGCTTCGTTTCTTTTGTGGGTTTCAATACTGCGGTCTGGAACGCAAAGGTTTGGATCCCAGCGGGAGTGGTTGTGGGCGATCGCTGCTGTTGTTCCACTGTCTCCTGCACTTTTGCTTCTAGTGACTGACGCTCCCGCTCCAGAATCTGACATAACACTTCTACAGCCCCTTGCTGAGGTTGCTTCTGTTGGCGCGATTGACCTAACTCCTGCTGCAACAATTCTTCTGCTTCTCGACGGCGCTGCTCCTGCTGTTCCTGCTCCCGGCGCTGCTGTTCTAGCCGCTGCTGTTGTTGGGCAAGTTGTTGCTGGCGTTGTTGGTTGAGTTGGCGATCGTACTCCGCCTGTCTTGGGGCCAGAACGCATTGATGGATGCTGGCGATCTCTTCCTCCCGAATTCCCAGGTATTGGGCCAGTTCTGCGATCTCTCGCTGTTTGACCGGGGACAGGGGAAACTGGCGATCGGCCTCCTCAACCAACGCTGCTTCGTACTCCTGAAGCTTCTGCTCGTACTCCCGGTAGGGCTGAAGGACTTCTGCTTCAATTCCGGTGGCCTCAGCGATCGAAAGCCCCTGCTTGTTTCGTTCAGCGTCTAACAATCGACGGGTAACGCCTTCGATTCCGCCCTGGTTCGCTTTGGCTCGTCGCTCTACCTCTTTGCGATAAATCAGTTTGGGGTCGTGAATAGCAGACTTTGCCAGCAGAATCTTGTAGCCCTCCTCGATCGGATGAATTTCGGGCGTCATCGCGTCTGTTGTTTCCTTCACCCGCTCTCGCACATAGTCGTGCAGTTCATCCACCGAGATGTAGCCGTCACCATCGCGATCAGCGATCCCCGTTGCCAGTCCTTCAATCAGGTAGCGGGAGTAAATGGAAAAGTCAGACCCCTTCTGCTCAAAGGCATACTGAACTGAATTGGAAGCGGTCAAAATGGCTCGTCCTTTGCCGCCGAGTTGCTGAAGCACATTGACGGTGCCCGTATCTTTCGCGGTCATGCCCCGAACAAAGGCGCTGCCAAAACAGCAGTCCAGAATCACCACCTGTCGCTTGGACTGGCTGTTCTGCATGTATCGATGCACGTCGGTGGCGATCACCGCTGTTGGAGGCACCAGTCTACCGTTGCTGTCTTTGCGAGTAATGCAGGATGAAAAGTAGAAGACGCCGTTCTGGTCTGTAATGCCGTGCCCTGAAAAGTAGAACAGCACTAGGTCATCTTTGTGGCGATCGCTAAACAGCTCGTAGATTGCCTCATCCAGCTTGTCCTTGCTGGGATTGATCAACAATTTGACGTTCTCTTCTGCAAACTCGCCGATTTTGGGGTCAAGCAAGACTCGATGCAGTGCCTCAGCATCATTTTTCGCAGCGGGTAGCGCTTCTAAACCCGCGCCATACTCACTGATACCCACCAGCAGCGCATACTTCGCCAAGTGCAGTCGCCTCAAAATTCCCCAGAGGGGTAATTGTTCTTTCTACAGAATTTAAACAAAAAATGCAGCAACCCGACAGGCAAAATCTGGCAACAGAGGAGAGGTAATTTCGTCTTCCGCCATCAGCGTCATCGCCAGTTTCAGAAACGCGCCCTCGCGACGATAAACCTTTACCTGCTGCAACTGACGATTGGCGATCCAGTATTCCAATACTCCTTGTGAGGCGTAGAGTTTCAGTTTCACCTCCTGGTCCCGTCGCTCGTTCTGTTCCCCTGGCGATAGAACTTCAACGATCAGTTCCGGTGCTCCTGTCAGGTGTTCCGCTTCATCCAGCAGCAGCGCCAGACGTTCGTTACTGGCCCAGACCACATCGGGAATGACGTTATCGGCTTCCGAAAAAAGAATTCCTGGAGTCATTACCGCCCGTCCGGCAGCGGTTGTCTGGGGGGAGCGATTGAGTTCGGTGCAAATATTCCCTGCGACCTGCTGATGGCTCCAGCGAGGCGCTCTGGTCATAAACAACTCCCCATCAATGATTTCGTAACGGGTGCCGTTGTCCGGTAATCGCTCCAGGTCAGCAGTCGTCCAGCGCACACGCTCAATGGATTGGCTCACGGCAGGGTTCTCCCGCTTACAGAGGGCTTGAGAATCTTGCTTCTATCATGGCACAGGGGGAGGGGGGGATTGGTTCGCAGTTCCTCACAACATGACCCACCCGAATCGGGGTTTAATGCCGTTGCACCGGGTTGATGACATTGGGTGGTTCGGGAGGGCGTAGCATTTGCGTAAAGGCGGTTAGTTGACGGGGGCGTTTCCCGCGCAAATGCTACGCCCCTACCGTCACCGTTGACCTAAGCTGGCCCCAGACCCACAGCCCCGGCGTAAACGGCCTGCTCGCCCAGTTCCGCCTCGATTCGCAGCAGACGGTTGTACTTGGCGACGCGCTCACTGCGGCAGAGGGAACCCGTTTTGATCTGTCCGGCGCGGGTGGCAACGGCGAGATCGGCGATCGTGGTGTCTTCCGTTTCGCCGGAGCGGTGGCTGATGACGGAGGTGTAGGCGTTGCGGTTGGCCAGATCGATCGTCTCCAGAGTTTCGGTGAGGGAGCCGATCTGGTTCACCTTGATCAGGATGGAGGTGCCAACTACCTCATCGATGCCCTTGCGCAGACGGGTGGCATTGGTTACGAACAGGTCATCGCCCACGAGCTGCACCCGGTTCCCCAGCCGCTCGGTGAGGATTTTCCAGTTCTCCCAATCTTCCTCCTGGAGGCCGTCTTCGATGGAGATGATGGGATACTGGCCCACCAGTTTCTCCAGGTAGTCGATCAGCTCCAGCGGCGTGTGGGCAGAGCCATCGTAGGTATACTTCCCGTCCTTATAGAACTCGCTGGAGGCCACGTCGAGGGCCAGTGCCACCTGTTCTCCCGGCTTGTAGCCCGCTTTCTCGATCGCCGCAATCAGCAGATCCAGCGCCTCCTGGTTCGACCCCAGGTTGGGGGCAAAACCCCCTTCGTCACCCACACCGGAGAGCAAGCCCTTGTCCTTCAGCACCTTGCTCAGGCTGGCAAACACCTCTGCACCCCAGCGCAGCGCTTCCTTAAAGGTTGGCGCACCGACAGGCACGATCATGAATTCCTGGATGTCCACGTTGTTGTCGGCGTGGGCACCACCATTGATCACGTTCATCAGGGGCACGGGCAGCAGGTTCGCCATCGGACCACCCAGGTAGCGGTAGAGGGGCAGACCGACGGCATTGGCTGCCGCCTTTGCGGTTGCTAGAGACACCGCCAGGATTGCGTTTGCGCCCAGATTGGCTTTGTTGGAGGAGCCGTCCAGTTCGATCATGGCGCGATCGACCGTCATTTGCTCCAGCGCATTCAGTCCCAGCAGTTCAGCGGTAATTTTCTCTTCAACGTTCTGCACCGCCTTGAGAACGCCCTTGCCACCATAGCGACTGGGGTCGTCGTCTCGCAGTTCGTGCGCTTCGAAGGTTCCGGTAGATGCTCCACTGGGAACCTGTGCCAGTCCTTCTGCACCCCCGCTGAGGTAGACCTGTGCCTCGATCGTCGGGCGGCCTCTGGAGTCCAGAATCTCCCGCGCCTGGATGTCTTCAATTGCTGTGTCGAGTGCTTCCAGCATTATCGGCTACCCCTTGCAAAGCGAAAAAGTTCAGTGAATTCAGTCAAGTCAATAGAATACCTGAATTGATACTTAGCAGATCCCCAGGGGGCGATCGGGCTTTAAGGGGAATTTTTTAATTTGGGGAATGGGTGGATGGGTGGATGGGTGGATGGGTGGATGGGTGGATGGGTGGATGGGTAGAGACGTTCCGTGGAACGTCTGTACGGTGGATGGGTGGATGGGGAGGGGCGCAGCATTCGGCTAATGGGGTCTGCAAAAGCGGTAAAACGTGATGGCCGAATGCTACGACCATAAAGGTAAGCCGCAGTTGAAAGAGATCAGGGTTACACCCGTACCGGGAGAGCCGATTTGTAAGGAGGTTATGGTGACAGCCATAAAGTTGGGCCACGGTCGAAAGAGGTGATGAGATGTCGCGGGTAAGGATAAGAACAGACCTTGGAGGTTTCTGAAAACCTCCGAGGTCTAGCAAATCGCCCACCCCCTAAAATGAAAGAGACCTACGCGAGGGAAATCTCACCATGCGAATGCTGCATACGATGCTGCGAGTCGGCAACCTGGAGGAATCGCTGAAGTTCTATTGCGATGTGCTGGGGATGAAGCTGTTGCGGCAGAAGGACTACCCCGGTGGCGAGTTTACGCTGGCTTTTGTGGGCTATGGCGATGAGTCCGACCATACGGTGCTGGAGCTGACCTACAACTGGGGGACGAATCAGTATGACCTGGGCAATGGCTATGGCCACATTGCGCTGGGGGTCGATGATATCTACGCCACCTGCAATCTGATTAAAGAGAAGGGCAGCAAGGTGACGCGGGAGCCGGGACCGATGAAGCACGGTTCGACTGTGATCGCCTTTGTGGAAGACCCCGATGGCTACAAGGTGGAACTGATCCAGCTCGGTACTCAGGGAGCAAAAACCGAGAAGCATGAACAGGAGCCTGTCACAGCAGGTTAAGAGCCTATCCCAAAACCCAAATTTTGGCAGGTGCTACAGCGTTGCACCTGCCAAAATTTCGGTTTTGGGATAAAAGAAGGCCATCGCCCCCTTAAGGTGTCCCCGTCCGGGCGGCACCACCAGACTGAGTTCTCGTTGTCGGAGCCGTAGTTGTTCCTGACGGATTGGTGGTTGTGGGAGCCGTTGGGGCTGTGGATTGTCCCCCCCGTCTGAGGTGATGGCTGCACGGCTGTAGTAGCCGTTTGCTTTTTCTTCGTCCCGTGCCCGCAGACTTTCCACCATGCGCTGATGCTCGATCGCCTGTCCCTGAATGAAGCCAGCGTTGTAGTCGTAAATGGCATCGGAGCGGGAAGGCCGCTCCCGGTTATAGGGTTTGTCGAAGGGGTCGCGGTAGCGGGTCAACGTGGTATCCCAAACTGATTGAAGCGGTTTAATTTCAAAGTAGCGATCGCCGCTAAATTCTATTTCTATCGTTAGAACCACTGCTGGCTCATCACAGGGAGGAGGTGTTGCTTAATTCAGGGATGAATTTTTGTAGAGAGCCGCGCTAAGCGCGGCTCTCTACAAAAATTCATCTTCCCAATCAGCAATGCCAGGAAGGATTGACGGTTGATTATGACAAT